>CAZCVB010000029.1:0-15379 GCA_964501805.1 uncultured Desulfobacteraceae bacterium
GTATTGAGCAAGGTTTTATAAGAACGTGTCCCCGGTTTGTCAAATAAAAAACCGGCTCCGGGCCTTGCCGGTCCGGATTCGCTTTTGCTATGCCGCCGGGAATAATGAACCGCGACGCGGAGACCGGATGTTTTGCGAAGCCGTCAGAATCGATGCATGCCGATGAACCGGGAGGCCCGGCAGGCGGGAAGGGTGAAGATCGTGGACCTGGAGATAAAGTCCGTCGTGTCGGGAACCATTGCCGCCTGCATGACCGGGGCGGTGGCGGGGATCCTCTGCCGAGGCCGGGCGGGGGAGGGGGGATCAGATCCCGAGATACGCGGCCTTTACATGTTCATCGTTCCGGATGGTTTCCCCGGTTCCCTCCATGACGATTCGGCCGTTTTCAAGGACATAGGCCCGATCGCACATGGAGAGGGTCTGTTTGACGTTCTGTTCCACCAGGAGGACCGTGACCCCTTCCTGATGCACCTTTTTCACGATCGCGAAGATCTCCTGGACCAGGATGGGCGAGAGCCCCAGGGAGGGTTCATCGAACATCATCAACCGGGGGAGCGACATGAGGCCCCTGCCCACGGCCAGCATCTGCTGCTCGCCCCCGGACAGGGTCCCGGCCATCTGTTTTTTCCGCTCCCGGAGCCTCGGGAAGAGTTCGTACACGTGCGCCATGGTCTCGTGACGCCGTGCCTTGGCCTCCCCGTGGAACGAGCCGGTAATCAGGTTTTCCTCCACGCTCATCTCGGGAAACAGCCGTCTTCCCTCCGGGACATGGACGATCCCGTGTTCGATGATCCGGTACGGCGGAAGGGTATCCAGGCGGACGCCCTCGAATTCGATGGTCCCGCTCCTCGGGGTCACCAGCGAGGAAACGGTACGGATCACCGTCGATTTTCCCGCGCCGTTGGCGCCGATCAGGACCAGGATCTCGCCTTCCTTCACCTCGAAGGAGACATCCCACAGGACCTGAAGATCTCCGTAAAAGACGTCAACATGATTGACCTTGAGCATATTCCTCTCCCAGGTAGGCCTCGATGACCGCAGGGTTGTTGGCGACTTCCTCGGGGGTCCCTTCCGCGATGGTCCGGCCGAAGTTGATGGCGTGGATGCGGTCCGATATGGTCATGATGACCTTCATGATATGTTCGATGATCAGGATGGTGATCCCGTTCTCGCGCATCTTCCGGATCAACGAAATGGCCTCCTCCAGCTCCGACGGGTTCAGCCCGGCCGCGGTTTCGTCCAGCAGGAGAAGCTCCGGTTGCGTGGCAAGGGCGCGGGCGATCTCCAGCCGTTTCCGTCCCGCGATGGGGAGACTCTTGGCCGGCTTGTCCCGGTCATTCGTCAGCGAACAGAAATCCAGGATCTCCTCGGCCCGGGCCCGGGCCGCCTTGATGGAATTCACCCGGCAGAAGGCGGAGGCGGTGACGTTGTCCAGCACGCTCATCCGGGCCAGGGGCTTGACCACCTGGAAGGTCCTGCCGATTCCCAGGCGGCAGATCCGGTGGGTCTTCATGCCGGTGATGCGGGTTCCCTTGAAAACGATCTCGCCCGAGGTGACGGGAAAGTAATGGTTGATACAGTTGAAGATGGTGGTCTTTCCGGATCCATTGGGGCCGATGAGGCCGAAGATCTCCCCCTCGTTCACCTGAAAGCTGATGTGGTCCACCGCCCTCAGTCCCCCGAAATCCTTGGTGACCCCCTTTAACTCCAGGAGCGGCATGTCTTCTTCCTCCTCCGGGTCCCGGCTCATACCGGCCTGCGCACCCTGAAAACGGTTCTCTTGATTTTCGGCCAGTCGCCCACGATGCCGTTGGCCAGGAACATGATCACGAAGATGACGAGGAGCCCGAAGACCAGGGCGTGGGCCTGGCTGACCCACTTGGGCGCCAGTCCGAAAAAGGCGCTTCGGAATGTCTCCTGGAGCCCCACCATGATAAAGGCCCCCGCGGCGGGCCCCCAGATGGTGGCCACACCCCCGACGATCCCCACCAGGATGGCCATGATGGAGATGAAATGGAGGGAAAAGACCACCTCCGGATCGATGAAGGCCATGTAGTTCATGTAAAAGGCCCCGGCCATTCCGGTGAAAAAGGAACTGACCAGGAGCGATATGCTCTTGTACAGGGTGGTGTTGATGCCCAGGGATGCCGCCGCGTCCTGGTCTTCCCGGATGGAGACGAAATAATAGCCCCACTTGGATTTCATGATCACCCGTATGCTCAGGATGCAGGAGACGGCGAGGGCCAGCGCGATATAATAATAAGGAAGCTTGCTCTTGAAAGAAGGAATGATGAGGATCCCCACCATGCCCTCGGTGAGGCCCTCCCAGTTGGTGGCGATGAGCCTGAAGATCTCGCCGCCCGCCAGCGTGGCCAGGGCGAAATAGGGCCCCCTCAGCCGGAAACAGACCCAGCCGACGAAAAGACCGACGGCCATGGCCACGATTCCCCCGAAAAGCATTCCCCACCAGGCGGACACGGCCAGTTTCGTGACCAGGATCCCGGCGGTATAGGCGCCGCACCCGAAAAAGATGGCGTGTCCGAAGGAGACCTGCCCCGTGTATCCCGCCAGGAGGTTCCACGAGGAGCCGATCACGACCCACATCATGGCGATGATCACCAGGTGCTGGTAGTAACTGGAACGCACCACAAGGGGAAAGAGCAGAAAAACAAGGCTCCACAGGATGGACGCGATGATCTTTTTCTTCATGACCTCCCCCCTATATCCGGGTCAGGCGCTTCAGCCCGCCCGGGAGAAAGACCAGCACCAGGATAAAGATGACAAACCCGATCATCTCCCTGTATCCCATTCCCACGTAGGTGGCGCCCAGGGACTCGGCAACGCCGAGGACGACGCCGCCGACGATGGCGCCCACCGTGCTTCCCATACCGCCCAAAATGGTGATGACAAAGGCCTTGAGGGTAAAGGGGCCGCCGATATCCGGGAAAAGATAGAAAATGGGGATGAGGAGGGTGCCGGCCGCCGCCACCAGCGAGGAGCCCAGGCCGAAAGTGATGATGGTGATCCGGTTGCTGTTGATCCCCATCAGGGTGGCCGCGTCCTTGTCCTGGGCCGTGGCGCGGATGGCGCGGCCCGTGTCCGTCTTGATGAGGAACCAGAACAGGGCCCCCGTGAAGGCCACCGCAAAGAAAAAGGCGACGGACATGGGCAGGCTGAAGGAGATGTTGCCGATGAAAAAGGCGGAGGAGCTGTATGCCGTCTTCACCGTTTTGTAGTCGGACGAAAAGATGAACCTGGCGATTTCGGCCAGGACCATGCCGATTCCCACGGTCATGAGCACCTGGTTTTCCGGAAGGATCGAGTCCACCTTCATCAGGGGGTTCAGGAGGAATTTCTGGAGAAACATGCCGAGAAGAAACAGGGCGGGCATGGTCACCAGCAGGGAGATGTACGGGTCGAGGTGAAGGAAGTGAAAGAGGACAAAGGTGATGTACATGGCCACCATCATGAGCTGGCCGTGGGCCAGGTTGATGATCCCCATGACGCCCATGATCAGCGTCATCCCGATCCCGATCAGGGCGTAGATGCCGCCGATGAGGATTCCCGAGACAAAGGTTTGAATGAAGATGGTCATTGGCGGATCCTTTCGTAACGGCCGCTGGAAAGGGCCGGGCGGGCGGAAAGAGAGGGACCCCGGCTCACCGCTCCCGCGACGGAACGGGGTCCCTGCGGGCGGCTAATATCCCCAGGTCTTAAGCCAGTCCACGGGGTAGACCAGCTTCTTCGTCGCCAGCTTGTCCGGCCAGACGAGTTCCAGCTTGCCGTTGATCCACTGGACCACATAGGTGTCCGCCTTGTTCTGGTTCTTCATCTTCCCCCACGTGGTAAACTTCACCGGGCCGAAGACCGTCATCATGTCGGTGGCGGAAAGGGCCGCCTTGATATCGGTATTCTTGAACGATTTCGCCCGTTTCAGCACGTCTGCGATCACGTGGGCCGCCGCGTACGCCTCGGCGCCGTGGTAGTCCACGGACTTGTGATATCGCCCCATGAACCTGTTATAGAAATCCATGGCCCCGGGAAAGGGGAGGATCTGGTGCCAGAGCGTGGCGGAAATCACGTTTTCCGATGCCGCCCCGGCGTTCTGGGCGAACTCGGGCAGGGTAAAGCCGGCCGCGCCCCCCACGAACATCTTGGGCGTCAGTTTCAGTTCCTTGGCCTGTTTCATGAGCAGGGAGGCGTCCATGATATAGGAAATCATGTAGACGATATCCGGGTTGGCCTGCTTCACCCGGATCAGAACCGGCTTGAAGTCGATGCCGCCGTGCTCGTACCCCTGCTTGAGAATCACCTTTATTCCCAGCTTTTTACAGGTCTTTGCAAACGACTTGGCACCCTTGGTCCCGAACAGGGAATTTTCGTGGAGGATGGCCACGGTCCCGGGTTTGATGACCTGCGTCATCAGGGATTCCACCGCGCTGGCGTATTTGCTCACCGGCGGGTTCAGGCGGTAGATGTAATCCCACCCCGAGGTCGTGATTTTGTCCGCGGACCCGGTGTTCACCAGGAACGGGACCTGGTTCTGCTGGCACACGCCCGCGGCGGCGTAGGTGACGGAACTGCTGTATCCGCCCCCCACCATGACCACCTTGTCTTTGGTAATGAGCTTCTCCACCACCGACCGACCCACCTCCGGGCGTCCTGTGGTGTCCTCGATCAGGAACTCCAGCTTTTTTCCATTGATGCCGCCGGCCGCATTGATCGCCTCCAGCGCCATCTCAAATGCCTGCTTTTCAACCTCGCCGAACTTGGCAAGGGAACCGGTGGTGGGAAGGACGATCCCCACCCTGACCGATGCGGCGAGGGCGGACCCCGCCCCCAGGGATACCAGAAAAGCAAACAGGCCCAGGACCACCGCAGACTTGACCGCGTGTTTCATGGCAATGCCTCCTTTCGTTGAAAATGGACTTGGAAACTTGTTCAGCCTGAACCATAAACGACCATCCACACATATGGCAGGCATCCGGGTTGAGGATTGAAGCGGACTGGACGCAAAAGCGCCGCTATCATATTCCTCCCGGCGTGAAAAAACAATATTTTTTGTCCCCTCCTTCGGCTCCGATTGCAGGGAGGGGCGTCTCGTGCTATAGGGTGAGGGGCCTTTGCCCTGCGCGGATTCAAATTCAGAGAGCGGCCTGCCTTTCGCGCCAGAAATCCCGGCCGCTCCCGGCGATTCAGGAGAACCCATGTCCCTGCCCGATATTTCCCGGATACCCCCCCGGACGGTGGGACCGGAGGAGATCCGGCTTGTCCCCGGCCCTTATTGCATGAGTTTCGGCTTCGACCTTGGCGGTCTCATGGCCGCCATCCGGTCCGCGGGCCTGGTGAATCCTCCCGTGCTCCTTGAATCCGGGGATGACGATCTCCTCATCCCCGTCACCGGATATCGGCGGCTTCTGGCGTGCCGCGACATGGGCTGGAAAGAGATCCCCTGCCGGATCGTCCGGACGCCGGGGCCGCCGCCTCCCGAATACCTCCTCCTCAACCTTCACGACAACCTGGCCACCCGCCGGCTGAATCCCCTGGAAAAGGCCATGGCCCTGGTCCGTCTTTCGGCGTATCTCCCCGGGGCGGAGATCATTGAAAAATTTCTGCCGCTGCTGGGCCTTCCGCCCCGGCAGGGTGTTCTCCGGCTCTACAGGGCCGTCCTTGAAGAACTGGATCCGGAGACCCAGGAATGGGTGGCCGCCGGGCGGATCCCCGTTCCCGTGGCGGGCCGGATATTGGAGATGTCGCCCGATGAACGACCGGTAATTTTCAATGCCATCAAAAATTTAAACTTGAACATAAACTATCAAAAGCAATTTATTGATTATATAATGGATTTGAAATCAATTGAATCGAGGTCCATCCCGGAACTCCTGGCACATCCCCGCCTTGAGGAAATATCCGGGAATCCCCGGCTCAATCCGCCGCAAAAGGCGCGGGCGGTTCTCCGTGCCCTTCGGGAGCGGCGGTTTCCCCGCCTTTCCCTGGCGGAGCGGGATTTCAGAAAGACCATCCTGCGCCTGGGCCTCCCCAGGGGAGTCCGCATCGAGGCCCCGCCGTTTTTCGAATCTCCGGACTACCGACTGGAGGTCGTGTTCCGGGAAGGGGGAGACCTGAAAGAGACGCTGAGGCGCCTTTTGCAGATCCCCGGGCTTGAAAATCTTGGAGATCCATGGAGGTCCGGCGGCGGATGACCCGTGCGTGGATCAAACAGGTGCGCATGCACGAGGGGGCCCTGGACCACCCGCTGGCCCGGCGGGTCCTGGACCGGCTGCCCGGTATTCCGGCGGAACGGGAGAGGGATTCCGCGCCCGGCGGCATGCCGCTCGATTTTCGGGGACCTGCTCCGGACATGGAAAAGGACGTCCTCCATCTGCTGTCGTACCGAGGCGGATTTTTAAAACCGTGTCCCGGCACCCGGCGGCATATCTGCTGCGGGTACCAGATACTGAACATCGCGGCCAACTGCCCCCTCGATTGCAGTTACTGCATCCTGCAGGCCTATTTCAACACCCCCGGCCTCCGGGTCTTCGCCAACATAGAGGAAGGAGCGGCGCGGGTCGTGGCGGCCGTTGACGCGGCCCCGGAAAAGACCTTCCGGGTGGGGACGGGCGAATTCACGGACAGCCTTGCCCTCGACCCGGTGGTCGGGTGGAGCGATTTTCTCCTCCCGCTCTTTTCAAAAAGGAAAAACGCCGTCCTGGAACTCAAGACAAAGACCACGCACATCCAGCGGCTTCTCGCGTCGCCGTACCGGGACCGGATCATCGTGTCCTGGTCCCTGAACAGCCCCTTTATCGCATCGAGAGAGGAACACAGGGCCGCGTCCCTTGAAAAACGGCTGGCGGCGGCGCGGCGATGCCAGTCCGAGGGCTTTGTCGTGGGGTTTCACTTTGATCCCCTTATCCCCCATCCCGGGTGGAAAGACGCCTACCTGCGGACCCTCGATCTCATGGACCGTCTTATACGGCCGCAAGGCGTCATCTGGATCAGCCTCGGATCCTTCCGGTTCATGCCGCCGCTGAGGGAAATCATCCGGAAACGGCATCCCGGGACCTGTGTCCTGGACGGTGAATTCGTCACGGGCCTGGACGGAAAAATGCGTTATTTCAAGCCGATCCGTATGGAGTTGTACGGGTTCATGCGGGAGATGCTTGAACAGTGGCATCCGGATGCGGGGCTTTATCTGTGCATGGAATCGGACGACGTGTGGCAGGGGAGCATGGGATGGTCGCCGGGGGATTCAGCAGGACTCCGCCGCTTTCTCGACGGGCGCGTGGCGGACATTTTTCAGTAGCAATCCTCAACGGTCTGTGTTAGGGAAAAGGCACCTGAAGACAGCCGGTTTAAAGACGGCCCGGAAGACCTTGCGGTCCTTTCGCGGCCATAATCCTTTCCTGCAGAACGGGAGGCGGCGGAATGACATTAAAGGAAAAGGTGGAAGACGCGCTGGAAAAGGTCCGGCCTTCTCTCCAGGCGGACGGGGGAGACGTGCAGCTGGTGGACGTGGACGAAAGCGGGGTGGTCCGGGTGATGCTGAAGGGGTCCTGCGCCGGGTGTCCCATGTCCCAGATGACGCTCAAGATGGGCATTGAACGGATCCTGAAACAGAATATCCCGGAAGTGACCAGCGTGGAGTCGGTATAGGGCAAAATTACGGGTTGAGTCCGCAAGTTGAAGGTATCCGGCACCGGGCGGCGTCCGTGACGACGTCCCCGGTGACCGGCCGGAAGAAAGGAGGAGGTCGCATGGAGATCAGGAAAATAGGCGTTGTGGGCGCCGGAACCATGGGAAACGGGATTGCGCTGGTGGCGTCCCAGATCGGATGTGACGTGGTGATGCGGGACATCAAGGATGAATTCGTCCGGAACGGCCTGAAAAATATCGACCGGTTTCTTTCCAGAAGCGTTGAGAAGGGAAAAATGGACGCATCCGAAAAAGAGGCCGTCCTGGGCCGTATCCAGGGAACCACGGACCTTTCCCTGATGAAGGATGTGGATTTTGTCATCGAGGTGGTGATTGAAGACCTGGAACTGAAGAAGGAAGTCTTCAGGGAACTGGACGCGCTCTGCCGGCCCGAGGTGATCCTGGCATCCAACACGTCTTCCATGTCCATCACGGAAATCGCGGCCGCCACCGGCCGTCCCGACAGGATCTGCGGCATGCATTTTTTCAACCCGGTGCCCCTGATGCGGCTGGTGGAGATTATCCGGGGATTTTCCACCAGTGACGAGACCGTGGACGTCACCACCGCTCTGGCGCAGAAGATGGGGAAGATCACCGTGGAGGTGAAGAAGGATTCGCCGGGCTTTATCGTCAACCGGATCATGATTCCCCACATGCTCGAGGCCATCAAGATCGTTGAAGAAGGCGTCGCCAGCATCGAGGACGTGGACACGGCCGTGAAAAACGGTCTCAATTATCCCATGGGGCCTTTCGAACTGATGGACCTGACCGGTATCGACATCTGCTATTTTGTGGCGGAATACTTTTACAAGGAACTGAACAAGGAATCCAAATGGGTCTCTCCGAACCTGCTCAAGACCATGATCCGCGCCGGTAAACTGGGCCGGAAGACCGGGGGCGGGTGGTACGATTACGGAAAATGACCGGCCTGGACTAAAGGACAAGCCAAAAGAAAAAGGCGGCACCGATTTGGTGCCGCCTTTTTGTATCTCGGCAAAACGGTCGGCCTGCGGCCCTTACTTGTTTTTGTGACGCATCTTTTTCTTCAACTTCCGGTATTTATGCTTCCGAATTTTCTTCCGGCGTTTCTTGACCACGCTGCTCATTCAACAGGACCTCCTGGCAAAGTTCACCTGTATCTATACCGCCCAAGACCGCATGTCAACAGGTATTTTGGAAAAACGGCCGCTCCGGCCGGGGATAACCGGACATAAAACAAAGGAAATCGTTTTCCACGTCCATTAGTTTACATAATATACATTATCAGACCTTAGACAAACCCGCGGTCAGGGGCAACCCTTTTTTAATGCCCTTGAACTTGTACAGGTGGCGGTCGGCCTTCTTTACAAATTCCTCCGGCGTCATGCCTTCGCTGTAGTCCGCGTACCCCAGGCTTGCGCTGATGCCGCATTCCTCTTTCAAAGAGGCCTTGATCCGGTTCCCGATGCTTTTCCCGATCCGCTCGTCGGCGTCGATCAGCATGATGGCGAACTCGTCCCCGCCGTAACGGTATCCCGAATCCACACCCTTCCGGACCGAACGCCGGATGATCCGGCCCACCTTCCGGAGCAGTTCGTCCCCGGCCAGGTGGCCGTGGGTGTCGTTGTATTCCTTGAAATTATCCAGGTCCAGCAGGATAAGCGCCAGCCGGTGCACGCCCCGCTTCACCCGCCGGATTTCGTCGTTCATCTGGGTGTAGAAATGGCGCTGGTTGAAAAGACCGGTCAGCGAATCCGTTATGGAGAGGCGGCTCAGTTCCATGCGCGTGTTTCGCTCGATGACGGCCCGCTTGATCTTTGCCTCCAATTCCTCCAGTCCGAAGGGCTTGTTGATGAAATCGACGGCACCCGCGTTGATGACGTCGATGTATTTGTATTCCTTGGTGAATCCGGTCATGGCGATGCTGGAGATGTCCGGAAATTCCTCCCGGACCTTCTGGATCAGCTGGAGCCCGTCCATCCCCGGCATGTTGATGTCCGTAAGCAGGAGGGTGAACGAAGGGTCCGCCTCCGTGATCATTCGGAATCCGTCGTTACCGTCAACGGCTGTTTCGGCCTGAAACCCCATCTGACGCAGCATCTCCACCAGGGGATCCCTGACAATCTCCTCGTCGTCCACGATAAGAACGCGTTCATCGGCAAGATTGATATTGTCCGTTACTCCCATGGCTTTCACACGGCCGGTTTACGCCGGCGAACCTCCCTCCCTGATTTCGCCCCTCAATGAATGGAGCAGCCCTTCTTTAATTTCAACATTAACTATCCTTCCTATCTCAATGTTATTACATAAAAAATTTACTATCCGATTACATTCGGTTCTCCCGGTAAACTGGCCGGGACGCCGACTTTTCCCTTCAATTAGCACATCCAGGCATCTTCCTTCAAGGTCTTTATTTTTCTCCAGGGTGATTTGCGCCTGGAGGGACTGCAGCCGGTCCAGCCGGGCGGCTTTTTCCGCCTCCGGGATCTTGCCGTCCATCCGGCAGGCGCGGGTGCCTCCCCTGTCCGAGTAGCAAAATGAAAAAAGGGCGTCAAACCGCACGTGTTCCATGAGGTCGAGGGTCTCCTCGAAATCCGCAGGCGATTCACCGGGGAATCCGACCATCACGTCGCTGGTGATGGCGATATCCGGCCGGACCTCCCGCAATTTCTCAATGCGCGCAAGATAGGTCTTTCGCGTATACCCCCTCCCCATGCGCCGGAGGACCGCGTCAGAGCCGGCCTGAAACGGGAGGTGGATGTGCCCGCAAAGCCGCGAAAGGTCCCCGAAGCACTCCGCCAGTTCCGGGGAAAGATCCTTGGGATGGGAGGTGGTGAAGCGGAGTCTCAGCAGGCCCTCAAGGTCGTTCAGGGAACGGAGGAGCCGGGCGAAATTCCATGGATCGCCCTTTTCCTCCCATCGGTATGAATTGACGTTTTGCCCCAGGAGCGTGATTTCACGGACGCCTTCGGAAAGCAGGGTCTTTGCCTCGGAGAGGATGTCGCCGGGCGGGCGGGAAACCTCCCGTCCCCGCACGAACGGCACGATGCAGTAGGCGCAGAAATTGTCGCATCCCTCCATCACGGAGATATAGGCCGAAACCCGGTCCCGGACGCGCTTTCCCGCGGGCGGCGGGCCGGGGGGCGGCGGGTCCAGGCGCGTGGCCACCACCCGCGCGTGTCCCTGTTCCAGCTTTTGAAGGGCCGCCGGGAGCCCGCCGATCTCCCTGGGACCCATGACCAGGTCCACCCGGGGAAACCGGGAAATGATCCCGGATCCCTTCTGCTGGGCCAGGCATCCGATAACGCCCAGTATCACGTGCGGCCGCCGCTTCTTGATCCGGGACATGCGGCCCAGCAGGCTGTAGGCCTTTTGCTCGGGCTTGGCCCGAACCGTGCAGGTATTGATCAGGATGACATCCGCTCCCTCCGGGTCATGCACCTGTTTCAGGCCGTCCCGGGCCAGGGACCGGGCCACCAGGTCGGAATCGTACACGTTCATCTGGCAGCCCATGGTGGCGATATAAAAAGTCCTGCCGCTCAATGATCCGCTCCCGTCCCCGGTCCCCGGCCTTCTTCCCGGATCGACATCCCTTCCTCCTCCCTCAGGGCCTTCATCAGCCCGAGAACCGCCGCCTCGCATCCCGGCGCGATCATCACCTCGATAACCGCCGCGCGGGGATCGACGGTCCGCACCACGGCCATCCCGTCATACGATTCGACGGTCCACCGGAGATAATTGATTTCCCCGCGGTCCACGAGGAAGCGCCGTCTAACGGTCTCCATTGGAGTTGTAGGTGACTCCCCCCCACATCAGCTTGGTCCTGAGGATCTCGAAATAACTGTGCCCCGGCGGGGTGAGCAGCCGGATCATGGCCTCGGACCTGTAAATCACCACCTCGTCCCGGTGGTGAAGATCAAAGCCCACCTGGCCGTCGAACGTGAGCAGGACGGTCTCCTCGCTCTCCTTTCCCATCCGGATCCGGATGGTGGCGGAATCGGGGACGATGATGGGGCGGTTGGTCAGGGTGAACGGACAGATGGGGGTCAGGATGAACGTCTTCATGGTGGGATAGAGAATGGGGCCGCCGGCGGACAGGTTATAGGCGGTGGATCCGGTGGCCGTTGAGATGATGAGCCCGTCGGCCCGGAACGTGGTCAGGAATTCGTCATTGATGGTCACGTCCAGGTCGATGATGCGGGCCAGGGTCCCCTTGTTGATGACCATGTCGTTCAGGACCCGGAACCGGCAGACCTCTTCCCCGTTTCGGAGGACCCGCGATTCCAGCATGGCCCGCGATTCCTCTTTCAGGCGGCCCTCGATCATCATCTCGATGACCGGATAAAGACGGTCCAGGGGGACCCCCGTGAGAAAGCCGAGCCCGCCCAGGTTGACGCCCAGGATCGGCACCCCGTCCCGTCCCGCGGTGCGCGCCGCCCCCAAAAGGGTCCCGTCCCCGCCCAGCACCACGATCCAGTCGACGGTCCTGGGCACCACCGGGGCCGCGCTGAGGTCCCGGTGGGGCGATTCCCCGCCCGTCATCTCCGCGGAATGGACGGTGATCCCCCTTTCCCGGAACCAGCGCTCCAGCCGCAGGGCCTCGGATCTCGCCGGTTCGTGCCGGTGCTTGTAAATGATGCCCACCGATGCGGAATCCACAACAGATGCCTCCTCAATCCGCCTCAAACAGGGGAACGATCTCGAAACGATTCACGTCCACGAGCCCCCTGTCGGTCAGTTTCAGTTCCGGGATGACCGGAAGGGCCAGGAACGACAGGGCCATGAAGGGCGCCCCAAGGCCGCAGCCCAGCTCACGGGCCGCGGACCGGACCCGCCCGAGATCCCGTGCCAGTTCCTTTACGGGGCGTCCGGACATGAGCCCCGCCACCTCCAGGGGGAGAACCACCCGCCTGTCGTCCCACGCCGCGCAGAGCCCCCCTCCCATTTCCCTGACGGTACCCGCCGCCGCGATGATGTCCGCGTCCGTCACGCCCACCGCGATCACGTTGTGGGCATCGTGGGCCACGGAGGATGCCAGGGCGCCCCGCCTGAGCCCGAACCCCCTGACCAGGCCCAGGCCGACCCGGCCGGATCTCCTGTGCCGTTCAAACACGCAGAGTTTCAGGACGTCCGCTGCAACGTCCGGCACCACGAACCCGTTTTCCGTCCTGACCGGGAGCGATACGGCCCGCGTCGCGATCTGTCCGGGCACCAGCTCCATCACCCGGGCCCGCCCGCTTTTCGCCGGGATCCGCAGGGCCGAAGGCTCCGGGACCGGCATGTTGAGGGGGCCGGGCGGTTCCGCGGGGCCGGCCGCTTCGGCCGGCGACAGCAGGTCCGCGGCCCGGCGGCCGTCCTTGTACACATCGGCCACCCGGAAATCCTCCAGGTCGTCCAGGACCACCAGGTCGGCCCGGTAGCCGGGGGCCACGGCGCCCCGGTTCTTCATCCCGAAATATTCGGCCGGGTTCAGGGTCGCCAGCCGGAGGGCCGTGACAGGGTCCATGCCGAGCCGGACCGCCTTTTTCACCATGAAATCCAGGTGGCCCCGGTCCACGATGTCGTCCGGGTGGAGATCATCCGACACGAAGCAGAACCGCCGGGCGTTCAAAGGCGTCACCAGCGGCAGCAGGTCCGCCAGGTTCCGGGCCGAGGTGCCTTCCCGAATCATGATCATCATGCCGGCATCGAGCTTTTCGCGCCCTTCCGTCATCCCGGTGATCTCGTGGTCCGAACGGATGCCGGCCGAGACATAGGCCTGGAGGCCCGGGCCCGACAGGCCGGGGCAATGGCCGTCCAGGACCCGGTCTTCAAACAGGGCGATTTTTTCGAGGACCCCCGGGTCTCCGGAAACCACCCCGGGAAAATTCATCATCTCGGCCAGACCCAGGACCCGGGGAACGGCCTTCAACGGGTCCAGGTCCCGCGCGGCGAGGACCGCGCCCGCGGTTTCCAGGTGCGTGGCGGGCACGCACGAGGGCGCCATGAAAAAGATATCCAGGGGGACGCCTTCGCTTTCCCGGAGCAGGAGCCGGATCCCCGCCATGCCCATGACGTTGGCGATTTCATGGGGATCCGACACGATGGCCGTGGTGCCGTGGACCAGGAGGGCCCGGGCCAGTTCCGGGGGCGTCATGAGGGTGCTTTCGATGTGGATGTGCCCGTCGATGAGCCCGGGGACGATCCACCGGCCCGAAACATCCACTTCCTCGCGGCCGTGGTATTTCGGGCCCACGCCCGCGATCACGCCGCCCGAGACCGCCACGTCCGCCTCCCGGATCCTGCCGGAGAAGACGTTGACCACCCGCCCTCCCCTGAGAACCCGGTCCGCCGGAATCTCGCCCGCGGCCACGGCAACGCGCGTCTTCAGCGTTTCCACGGCGTCCTGCACGGGTTTCACGCGGCCTCTCCTTCCTACCGGGTCTCCCGGCCGATGACCGCCCATTCTCCGGTCTCGTCGGACGTGGTGTCCACGAGGAGATGGATGATCTCGAGATCGGGGTGGCGGGCCTTCAGGTCGTCCAGGTCCACGGGTTCAAACTTTTTGACGTTGTTGGTGTACGCCTGTTCGGTCAGGGCGTTGGATTCGTAGTTTTCCTTTGTGCGCAGCGAGATCCGGCGGAGGGACACCTCCTTGGGGCACCGGGTCTGCTGGATGATCAGCGGCATCCCGGCCCCGGCCGCCACCTCGGCCGCCCGCCGCCTGAGGGCCTGGGTCACGAACGTGGCATCCAGGATGATCGGGGTGCCCTGCCCTGCCAGTTCATGGGCCATGCGGAACATCTCGTCATAGACCAGGGTCCGTTTTTCCATGCTGGAGGCGACCTTTTCGTCAAAAATATCCTCGTTTTTCAGGACCTCCAGCCGGATCAGGTCGGATCTCAGGATACGGTATCCCTTCAGTTCCGCAATGACCTCCGTGGTCTCGGTCTTGTACGACGCGGGCAGTCCGCAGGCCGTGAGGACCGCCTTTTCGGGAAGTTCTCTTTTCATGAACGCGATAAATGGTTCTCTCATCGGGATTCCTCCGGTTTTTCTCCAGTGATGCGCCGCCCGTCAGGCGATATAGGAACAGGCCAGGTCGAAGTACCGGGCCGCTGTCCGGACGGCAGACTGTTTTTCATCTTCCGATATGGCGGTATCATCCACCTGAAAGCTGTTGACCTTCCCCCTCACCACGGCCCGGTAGACCTTGTAAAAGGTCAGAAGGGCGTCGTCCCGGTCCCCGGACGCCTCGCTGTAGAACGCCCACAGCCGGGCCGCCGCGTCCTTTCCCCCGTGATATTCCAGGTCCATCAGGAGAAACGCCACGTCGGCCAGGGTGTCGCTGTAGCGGAACCGCTCGTTGAATTCGATGCAGTCGATAATGGAGAGGTTTTCGGTAAAGCAGACATGCTCCATGTGGAGATCCCCGTGGCAGTCCCGGATCTTTCCTTTCTCGATCCGCTGGTGAAACAGGGAGGCGTGATCCCGGAAAAACCCCCTGGTCCATTCCCTGAGCGCGTCGTATTGCGCCTTCTGGATGCTGACGCCGATGTATTTCCGGATCTGCTGAAAGTTCTCGTCCGTGTTGACCTTGAACCGATCCGGTTCACCGAAGGCCGCGATATCCGGCCCGGTGGCGGCCGTTGAATGAAACCGGGAAAGACGATCGGCGACCTTCTCCAGGTGGCCCGGCGTGAGTTCCCCTCTTTCAAAAAGGGAT
>CAZCVB010000030.1:0-15370 GCA_964501805.1 uncultured Desulfobacteraceae bacterium
ATGAACAATCCCGCCGCAGGCAGCGGGGCGTCCAAAAAGACTGAACGCCCCAAGGGGCGGGGGAATCAAGCCCTTGTCCGCCTCCGGCGGATGGATAATTTTCTCCCGCAGTGCGGGAGATCATGGGTTACCGGGCGAGGATGGAAAACTCAAGCCGTCAGATTGCCGGCAGCCAGCTGGTTCGATATTCGAAGCCTGCGGGGACCAACCGGTGCCTTGCGTGCGGGACCGACAGGATAAAGCCGGGCCGCCGGTACTGTTCCAAGGAGTGCCGTCAGCAGATCAACTGGGTCCTGTCGCTCTCCAAGGGGCTGCTCAGGGCCTTCAATGCCCGGTATGCCGCCTTTTCATTTACTCCCGAGCATGTGGTGCTGGATGTGCTGCCGGTCTGGTCGCAGGAACTCTCCCGTTTCACGCAACGGCGGAGCAACGGGAACAAGCCGGCCCAGGATCTCAAGCGCCTGATCCTGAGATGGGGGGAAGAATGGCATCACATGGTGGGGAACAACAATTCCCGGAGTTATGCGTCGCTCTCCCTGCTCAGGAAAAACCATTGCGGGGAGGTCGACGCCGACACCATCAAGCCGGGCCGGAAGGCGCGCCTGAGGCTGACCCGCCATGAGAAGGAATGCCTGAAAATCCTCAGGATCGAGCGGACGGACCTGATGAAGGGGCCGCAGTCGGTCCGGATCAAATCGGCCTACAAGCGGATGGCAAAGGTCTATCACCCGGACATGGGCGGTGATGCCGAAAAATTCAAACGGCTCAACGAGGCCCACCGACAGATGCTCCTGTGGGCGGAAAATCCCCGTTATACCTCCAGGAGGGCGCTCCGGGACTGCTGGTCGTACGACGGGGCCACGAACCGGTGGTCTCCTCCGTTGTAACGAGCGGGCGCCTGCGCAAAAGACAGGGGAAGGAACATGCTGGATACCATCAAAACCCGCCGCAGCATCCGGAAATTCACGGAGGAAGACGTGGACGCGGCCGCTGTTTCGCGGATTATCGAGATGGGAACATGGGCCCCCTCCGGGCACAACAACCAGCCCTGGCGGTTCCTGGTTATCCGGGACCCGGCCCTGAAGGAGGCCCTTTCCGGCCTGACCTCCTCCGGCCGCATTATCCGGGAGGCGCCCGTCTCCATTGCCGTTTTCCTGGACAGGGACGCGAGTTATCATCGCGTGAAGGATATCCAGGCCATGGGGGCGTGCATTCAGAACATGCTCCTGGCCATTCACCACATGGGTCTCGGCGGCGTATGGATCGGCGGGATACTCGACAACCGGGAGGCGGCGGAAAGGATTCTCGGCGTCCCCGATGCCTGCGAACTCATGGCGGTGGTTTCACTGGGGCACCCGGCGCAAAAAAAAGGACCGGGAAGTCGAGCGCCGCTTGACCGGGTCATCCTCCCGGCCCCGCAACGAGCGGGTGAAGCCGGAAAAGAGGCGACCGCTGATCGCGGATAAATTCTTTCCCTCCGGCCTTTTACCTTCAGTCCGCCTCCCATTCCCCTTTTTTCATCTTTTCCCGGCGTCTCCGGATATCCCCTTCAAGGCCCCTGTCCGTGGGACGGTAGAAGACCCGGTCTTTTATCTCTTCGGGAAGGTATGCCTGGTCCACCCGGGCCCCGGGATAGTTGTGGGGATACCGGTATCCCCGGCCGTATCCCAGCTTTTTCATGAGACCGGTGGGCGCGTTCCGGATGTGCAGGGGAACGGGCAGGGCGCCGGATTTCTCGATTTCCTGCTTGACGGTCCTTTCCGCAAGGTAGAGGGCATTGCTCTTCGGGGCCTCGGCCAGGTAAACGGCGGCCAGGGACAGGGCCAGTTCCGCTTCGGGCGGACCGACCCTCCGCCAGGCATCGAACGCCGCCAGCGCCACCTGAAGGGCCCCGGGATCCGCCATGCCCACGTCTTCCGTGGCGAACCGGATCATCCGCCGGGCGATAAACAGGGGGTCCTCTCCCGCCGCGAGCATCCGGTAGAGCCAGTAGACGGATGCCTGGGCGTCGCTCCCCCGCATGCTCTTGTGCAGGGCGGAGACCAGGTTGTAGTGTTCTTCTCCGTTTTTGTCGTAAGGGAGCGGTTTTTTCTGAAGAGTTGTTCCCACCGTGCGGACATCCACCCGGGCCGGCCTTTCCTTTTCTTCGGCCAGCGCATGGTAAACGGCGGATTCCAGGTTGTTCAACGCGGCCCGGGCGTCCCCACGCGAGAGTTCCGCCACGAGTTCCAGGGCCTCGGGCGTGACCGTCACGTCCAGCGCCCCCAGTCCCCGCTCCCGGTCCTTCAGGGCCCGGGCCAGAAGCGTCCGGATCCCTTTCCCGTCGATGGGCCGGAGCGTCATCAGCCGGGTCCTGGACAGGAGCGGGGGGATCACCTCGAACGAAGGATTCTGCGTGGTCGCTCCGATCAGGACGATGAGCCCGCTTTCAACGTGGGGCAGGAAGGCATCCTGCTGGGCCTTGTTGAACCGGTGGATTTCATCCACGAAAACGATGGTGGGGCGGCCGGATGCCGCCTTTTCCTTCCCGGCCAGGGCCACGATCCGCCGGAAATCCTTGATGCCGGAGGTCACCGCCGAAAAGGCATGAAAGGGAAGACCCGAACACGCGCCCATGACCCGCGCCAGGGTGGTCTTGCCGGACCCGGGAGGGCCCCAGAAAATGACCGGGAAGACGCGGCCTTTTGAAAGCGCCGCCGGCAGGGGGCATCCCGGACCCAGGAGGTGTTCCTGTCCCACCATTTCATCCAGCGTCCTCGGCCGCATCCGCTCGGCGAGGGGGATGTCCATGTCCTTTGGAAATCCGCTGTTCATCCAGGTTCCCTCCCCCTCGCCAGGAGCCGCGTGACACGGGAACAGACCCGGTCCATGTCAAGGGGTTTTGACGCCACCAGGTCCGCGCCCTGTTCCATGAGGCGCTTTAAGACCTCCTGCCCTCTCGCGGCATTGATGACGGCCACCGGCGGAGATCCGGCGGCGTGCCTGATGCGTGAAATCCCCTTTCCGGGTGCGGGACCGAGGGCCCTGACATCGGCGATCACCAGGTCGATCGCGTTCCGGGTCAGTTGTTTCAGCCCGCCCGTAAGATTCCAGACACGGGATACCCGGGCCCCCTTGTCTGCGAGAAGCCGGCCCAGGAGGTCCCCCGCCGGTTCCTCGTCCGTGACCAGGAGGATGTGCGAATCCCGGAGCTTCTTCCCGGATCGGTTGTTCACGGGAGCTGCGGCCGGACGGTCCAGCGGCAGTCTGACCAGAAATGTTGCGCCCTGGGCCTGGTCTCCGGCGACCTCGATATCTCCCCCGTGGCGGGCCACGATGGCGTCCGCAAGGCTGAGGTCCAGATCGGCGGCCTTTCTGCCGGCGACGCTGAAAAACGGATCAAACATGCGGTCCCTGGCCCCGTCCGGGATCCCTTTTCCGCTGTCCTGAAGATATACGTGGGCGAATCCCGCGTTCTCTTCCGTGGTGATGTAAAGGCGGCCGCCCTCGGGAAGAGCGCCGACGGCGTTGAGGATCATGATAACGAAAAGGTCCCGTATCTCGCGGGGATGCCCCCTCACCGGCGAGAGCGCCCTCAGGTAGGTTTTGACCGTGATCCCGGTGCCGCCGTGACCGGGTCCCCTCCCCGTCCAGGCGGGACGGGTAAGGCGAACCGCGTCTTTTACGACCGTCCGGAGGTCCACGGGGACCCTTTCGGACCGGGCATACCGTTCCCTTGCCAGGCAGTCCAGTTGCTTCCCCAGAAAACGGCCCATTTCTCCGGCCGCGCGGGTCCTCGCGGCGACAGGGGAAACGTTGCCGGGATCCGGGGGGCGGCGGCCGTGTTCATCGAGCATTTCGAGAATCGGTTCCAGTCGCCGCTGAAGGCCGGCGGCCATCCGGGGGATGATTTCTTTCCGGCAGGCGCGGCGCAACCGCTTCATCTCCTCCATCCTGCGATCCAGGGGGGTGATGTAGAGCAGAAAGGCCCGCCTGGGCCCGTACCGCACCTTGGCGACGCGGACCTCGCAGTGGAGGGCGGCCTTTTTCCCGGTGATGAACCGGGTTTCGTAACAGCTCGGCACCGCCTTTCCCGAAATCCTTTTCTGGTAGCGCTTCCGGATGATTTCCGCCTCATCGGGATGGACAAAATCCAGAAAATTTTTTCCAATCAGCTCTTTTTCGGTGTATCCCGAGGCCCTTCGCGCCGCCTCGTTGGCAAAGAGGACGTTTTCGTCCTGGAGGAGAATGACGGGCCCGGGGATCTTGTCCATCAGGCGCCGGGTATTTCTGAGCGTCCTGTGAAGCGACTGGTTTTCCTTCCGGGTGGCCGAATGCCGCTCCCTCAGCTTCCGGTTTTCTTTTTCGAGTCGTTCTATCCTGTTTTCAAGGATTTTCAACCTGTCGGGTTTCATGATCAGCCATCCTGACCGCCCGGCGCAGTGGAAAGTCTTCCGCGACCCCGAGGGGACGGACCCGGGGCCACCGACTTTTTCATGGAACAGTCTTGATGATCATGGTCGCATAGCGTATCATACAAGCAAATGGAGTGACAACCCGAAGCCCGCAGGAAAAGACCCGGTCCGCCGCCGGGGAGCGGGAGAATGAGACCCGGTGCGGGAATGACGCCTTTTTCGTTCTCCAGGGGGAGAGACCACGTCCGAGCAGATTGAGACCGTTCAGCGTCTGATGAACATCCTGGTGGAATTCCTGGTAAAGTACGGATTCCAGGTAATCGGGGCCATCGTGATCCTCGTCCTCGGCATCCTGGCGGCCCGCTGGACGGCAGGGATGCTGGCGGCACTTTGCGAAAGGAAACGCCTGGACATCACCCTGTCAAGATTCCTGACAAACATCGTGAAGGTCGTGGTGATGATCTTCGTGGTGATCATCACCATGGGAAAATTCGGGATCTCCATTGCCCCCTTCATCGCCGCCCTGGGCGACGCGGGGATCACCATCCCGTTCCCGCAACGGGACGTACACATGAAACCGGCGTCCGCGTGACCCGCACTTTGACGGGAACCGGTTCCGCCGTCAGGAAGGAGGCATCCATGCCCGAAGCCATCCGTGTCAAAACCGGTACGAGGATTGAAATGGTGGATATCACCGGGGCCGTCCGGGAGGCGGTATCCAGGGCGGGCGTTACCGACGGGGTCTGTGTGGTCTATGTGCCCCATACCACGGCGGGAATCACCGTCAATGAAGGCGCCGATCCGGCGGTCTGCACGGACATCCTCCGGAAACTCAATGAACTGGTGCCGCCGGGCGACCGGTACCGGCACCTGGAAGGAAACGCCGACAGCCATATCAAGGCCTCTCTCATGGGGAGTTCCGTCAATATTATCGTGGAAGACGGACGACTGGTGCTGGGGACCTGGCAGAAAATTTTTTTCTGTGAATTCGACGGCCCGAGGTCGCGAAAGGTCTACGTGAAGACCTGATTCGCGACCGGTGCCTCCCGAGATGACCGGGTCATGCCAGCGCGATGCGATCCGGATCCAGGCCTTTCCTTATCAGCCAGTGCCGGACCGCCCGGTGGAGCAGCCGGTAATACCGCTCGATCCCGCCAAGGCCCCGCCTCCCGAAAAAATAATTGACTTCAAGAAAAAGCGGGCCGGGGTCCATGTCGGAAAGGGGGAATACAAAATCGACGGCCGCCAGGTTGATCCCGGTCTTTTGCATCAGGATTCCCGCCAGCCGACGCCCCTTTTCCTGGAGTTCCGGTCTCCATGCGTGATCAATGGCCGCGTTGCGGCTGATGGTGGTGATGACCTGTCCGGGGACGGCCGGTCGTTTCCAGTAACTGACCGTCTCCTCCCCGATAACCACCACCCGGAGGGCGTTCCCCCCGGCGGGAACGAGACGCTGGGTGACAAATCCCGGCATCCCCGATTTTTCCCTCGCCGCCAGGCGGTGCAGGGCCGTTGCAAGGGAAGACGCCCCTTCCACAAGGAACACGCCTTCCGCTTCGTGGCTGAGGTCCTCCTTCAGGAGGAACGGAAGGCCATGCGGGTATGTATCCGCGCCGGGAAACGCCCCGCGGTACGCGGCCACGTCTTTCCAGCAGAGGGTCTCCGGGTGCGGGAGCCCCAGGCGGCGGAAGAGACGGCTCTGGCCGATTTTTCCCGGGTGCCGGAAACGCATGTCATAAGAGGGGAAAAGGAAGGCGCCCGAATCACGGCACAGGCGATACAGGTTCCGGGAACAGCCCTGCGGCAGGATGATGGCGTCCGCGTCATGGATCATCCGGAGTTCCTCCGGACCGGGATCACGGGCGCCGAGGATCACCTGGGCATCGGCGGTGAAACAGGGATGAAAAGAGAGGATCATGGTTTGACTTTGGTGTATCCGGCCGTTATATTCTATGGCGCAAACAGGAGAAAATTTGCGGCCGCTGGGCTGTTATTCTACATTACCGGTTTCGCCGGCGGCTGATTATATCCCAAAAACCGGGGGCGGGACAATGCCGATTTATGAATTCAGATGCATGGAATGCGGAGATGTTTTTGAAAAATTACTGATGCGGTCCGGGGAAAAAACCGAGATGGCGTGTCCCCGTTGCGGTTCCCGGTCCCTGGAGCGGGTGGTCAGCCGGACCAATTATGCCATGGGCCCGGGACCGGGCGGAAACCAGCCGAAGATGACCACCAAGCACTGTGGCTCATCCAACCAGTGCACAACCCTTGAATTGCCCGGGTACAGCAAGTAACGCCGGATCCGCGGCCGAAACCGGACAGCGGAAAGGGCCGGGAAATCCGTCCCGCCCGCCGGAAACGAAAACATGAACAAACGGGATCTCCAGGCTGGGTCCGGGCCGGAACTGGATGACGACGACCGGACCCTGATTACGCAGGTTTTTCATGAAGAGGTGGTGGAGAAGCTGAAGCGGATGGGGGCCCGCATCGGGACCCTGAATTGCGCTTTTGCGGGAAAACGCTACCGGGACTGGACTCTCCATTTCAGGTCTTCCGGACCCGGTTTTGAAATCGTGGATTTCGAATACGACGAGGACTCCCGCGGGTTCAGTCTGGATCCCTGATAAGAGACGAAACGCCATGCTTGAAAGTAGATTTTTCGGGAAGACACTGACACAGCCGCCGACGTGCCCTTTCTGCGGGCTCCTGGTTGAAAGGCCCCGCCTCTTGACCACGCACCGGCCCGGCGAAATGCCGGTGGGAACGTGTTCCTGCGGGGCCGTCTACGCCTGTGATGAAACCGGCCACAACCAGGGCGCAGCCCTTATCGAGGCACTGGTCTTCGGATGTGATATGGACTGGGACCTTGCATGGAATCTCCTGCCCGATGAGGACTACACGCATAAGATCGTGGAACAATACGATTTCATCACGCACCAGATCGTGTCGGGGGGATTCTTCGACAGCCGGCGGATATCCGGTGTCCTTTTTTTCGTCAAGTTACACGCGGACGTGGAAGAAGTCACCGCCGGCGCCGTCCGGAAGCGGCTCGCCACGGCAGGGACCGCTCCGGAAACCGCGGGAAACGCCATGGATGCCGGCCCGAAGCTGCGTCTTTCCAAGCAGGAGGTTGAGGCGCTGGTGCGGGAGTACCGGGTTGACGCGCTTGTCTCCGCGGCCCGCCGGGATCCGAAACTGATCCCCAAGCTCCAGAGGCTGCTGTATTCGGGGGATGACCTGGCCCGCAAAAGGGCCGCTGAAATGCTGGGCAGGACCTGCGCCGTCGTGGGGGAGAGAGACCCCGCCATCGTTGCCAGGCTCCTCCAGTCCCTGTTCTATTCCATTACGGATACCGCCGCGTTCACCTGGGGGGCCTTTGAGGCGATCGGGGCGATCATCAGTCGCCGGCCGGATCTGTTCGCCGGATACGTGGCCCAGCTCTACCAATATCTGGCGGACGACACCCGGCGGTCCCCCGCCCTCCAGGCCATCGGTGAAGTCGCCCGGTTCCGGCCGGACCTTCTCCGGAAATACACCCTCTACTTTATCCCTTTTTTCGAGGATCCCGATCCCGCGGTGCGGGGATACACGGCATGGCTCATGGGCAACCTGGGCGCGGCTGAGGTCCGAAAGGACCTGGAAAAACTGAGGGAGGAGTCCTATGAGATCCAGATTTACGGGGACGGAACGCTCCGGAAAAAAACCGTGGGCCAGGTGGCGCGGGAGGCCCTGGAGAAATTCAGCTGATCCAGCGTTTTGCCGAAACCGGTGGACGGCGTCTCAGGGCGCCTGAAACGGTCAGGGGGCGGGAGGGGAAATCAGTTCACCGACGGGCGTTCGGATGGCCTTTGATACGGAAATCAGGAGCGACGCCCGATCCAGGTCTCTTCTTCCCGCGCGCTCCAGCAATTCCCGCGAGAGGAGGAACAGGTCCCGGTGGACCCGGTCCAGGTCAAAGGCGGGGAAGTCTTTTACTTTGTGAAATCCGCTTTTCCCGCAGACGCGGCGTTGTCCCCGGATAGACGTAGGAATACCGTAGACCCGGCAGGTGACAGGGCGATGCGGGTAGAGGATGCATTCCAGGCGGTCGTCCAGCAACGGACACCGTATCCGTTCCCTTGCCAGGAACTCACCACTCACCTCGCGGGAAACGCCGTTTTCCAACGCCCTTGAGGCCAGTTTCCGGTAGATCCGGTCCGCCCGGTCTCCTCTCGCCAGGGCGGCCCGTCTTTTTTTTCTGGGCAGATCGTCGAACCGTTCCTTGATGAAGACCGCTTCCACCAGGAAAAGCCCGAAAAAGGCGTGACAGCAATCGGCGCATCCGGGACCGCAACGGACCGCCTCGGGGTGGCGTTCGGCCGCATTCCGGAAGGCCCGGTCCGCATCGGCCGCCAAGTCCGCGTATCTTTCAAGTAACTGGGACGACTTCATGTCGGCGGGGCCTGGGTGGACCCTCATTCGGAACCTTCCGTCCGGTACGGTTCCAGTTGTTTCAGAAACTCCGGGTGGACCTTGAAGGCCAGCTCCCGGGCCCGGTCCGCGTGCTCAACCGCCTTTTGGTAACGCTCCGCGTGAAAATAGGCCACGGCCAGGTTGTTGTGGGCCAGCCCGAAATCGGACGCCATCTCCACCAGCTTTTCCCCGGTTTCAACCGCCTTCTCCACATCTTCCTTCTGGAGATAGGCGTTGACCAGGTTGCACCAGGCCTGTGCGATTTCCGGGTTGAGCTCAATGGCCTTCTCCAGTGCCTCGATGGCGGCGTCGGTCCGGCGCATCTGGAGATAGGCGAATCCCAGGTTGGCATAGCCGCGGGCGTATCTCGGTTCAATCTCGATGGCCTTCAGGTTGACCTCGACCACCTTTTGAAGATCACCTTTCTTGAAAAAGATGTAGCCCAGGTTGACGTACCCCTCGAACATGCGGCCGCTGTTATTGATGGCCTCGTAAAAGGCGTTAATGGCCTCGTCCAGGCGTCCGTTCTGCATCAGGGCCACGCCCAGATTATAGCTGGTATTGGCGCATTCCGGATTTTCGGCCAGGATCCGCTTCTGCTCCGCGATAAACTCCTCAGCGCCCTGGGGTGTTTTCATCACATCCCTCTCAAATAAAGCAAAGAGGTCGCCGTCACCCGGGACAGCGACCTCTTTGCCGATTATCGTAAAAGCCATGAAAGATCAGTGATCTTCCGTGACACCTCTTCCCTTGAGGCCATACATGGTCGTACTGCCGGTGGAAAAATAGATCAGTTTTTCTTCATTGATCAACGCGGTGGCGGCCTTTTTGATCATGCGGGCCTTCAGGTCCGGCATCACCTTGTGAACCGCCTTTTCAATGTCGCTGAAGTAAAACTTGCTCTTCTTGCTTTTCTCGGCAAAATCCAGAATGACCTGCTTGATGTCTTCCATGCGCATGCTCCTTTTTTAGATGGTATGTTGATCCATCTATTCGATGCCGCCTGCCGCCTTTGAAACCGCCCAGGCCGCCTCGGTGTACTTGAACTGCGAGGTCGTCCGGTAGGTATCGTACTGGAGGCGGTAGTCATCGATCAAATGTTCCGTGAAAGGCAGGTCGCATTTCTCAAAGAACTTCTCCCACCCGATCCTCTCGGCCCAGTCACCGATCCGTTCATACTTATTGGCATCGGCCGCATAGGCTTCCACGATCTTTTTCACGTTTTCACACACTTCCGGAAAGCGCGGGAAGTTGTTGGGCAGCCAGGGGACCACGACCTTGGAAAACTTGGGCGGGTGGATGCGGTTGGACACCTTGCCGCCGGCCAGGATGGTCACCCCGTCCCCTTCCTTGTCGGCAAGGGGAACGGCCATGCACATGGTGTAGCAGTTGCCGCAGAACATGCAGCGTTCCTCTTTGATCTTGATCGTCTTCTTGCCGTCTTCCGTCTTGGCAGGCGAAATGGCGCCGGTGGGACAGGCCGCGATGACGAGCGGAATTTCACACAGGGAATCCATGACCTCATGGTCGATCACGGGCGGTTTCCTGTGGTAGCCCAGAAGCGCGATGTCGGAGCAATGAACGGCACCGCACATGTTGAGACAGCAGGCCATGGAGATCCGGATCTGTGCCGGGAAGGTCATGCCCTGGAAGTATTCGAACAGGTCGTCCAGGACCGACTTGACCATGGATGACGCGTCCGTGGCCGGGGTGTGGCAGTGCAGGTATCCCTGGGTATGGACGATATTGGTGATCGCGGCGCCGGTTCCGCCGATGGGAAACTTGTAGCTGCCGGTGACGTGTTTTCGGCTCAAGAGGTCCTTTTTGAGGGCCTCCATCTTTTCCTGACTGTCCGTCATGAATTCGATGTTGTTCCGGGTGGTGAACCGGACGTATCCGTCACAGAATTTGTCCGCGATTTCGCAGATCTCCCGGACATGTTCCACCGACATGAAGCGGCATCCGCCCGTGCGTATCGTGAAGACCTTGTCTCCCGTCTCGGAAACATGGACCAGGATGCCCGGCTCCAGGATCTCGTGGTATTTCCATTTTCCGTAGTTGTTCTGGATAACAGGAGGGAAATACTGCCAGAAATGCCTGGGACCCAGGTCCGTCAGGCGATTTTCCATGGGTTTTTCAGGATTAAACAGCCCCAATCGTTCAGTCGATAATGCCATGATGTTTCCCTCCTATCTCTTATGCTTCGCTCGGTATTCATTGATGTCCCGCTTCCATCCGCCCGGCACGTCTTCTTCTTTCCAGAAGATGTAAGGATTGCTCCGGGGTTCTTTCACCATCTGCGGCATGGGCGGAATTTCAAGCATCTCAAGGAACTTGGGGATTCCGTACCGCTGAATCAGTTCACCCAGCCGTTCCCGGTTCTTGCCCTCTTCCATCCACCAGTCCCAGACCTTTTCGACCAGTTCCTTGATGTTGTCGTAGGGCTGTTCCACCTTCATGAAGGGAATGGTCAGGGTGGCCATCTGGGCGCCCTCGAGGATCGGCGCCTTGGCCCCGAACAGGATGCTGACGCCGGTGTCCGTCCCCGGGCGCAGCGCCTGGGGCATGACGTTGATGCAATGCATGCACCGGGTGCATTCCTTGTCGTCGATCATGAGCTTTCCGTCTTCCATCCACATGCACTTGGTCGGACAGAGGTTGATCACTTCCTTTTCGATGTCGAACTTACCCCAGTCCTTGCCCGAATGGGCGCCGCCGTTGGGCGCGATGTCGCCGGCGATATAGGCCTGGACCGCGTCCTGGTCGATGCGGATGTTGTCGCGCCAGGTGCCGATAAAAGACATGTCGGACCGCGCGATGGACGCCACGCAGCAGTTGGGGCATCCGTCGAACTTGAACTTGAATTTATAGGGGAACGCCGGACGATGGAGTTCGTCCTGGTAGTAATGCGTCAGTTCATAACACAGGTCCTGGGTATCGTAGCAGGACCATTCGCACCGGGCCTTTCCCAGGCAGCAGGAAGGCGTCCGGAGGTTGGATCCGGATCCGCCGAGATCCTGCTGAAGCACGTGACCCAGTTCGTAGAAGATGGGCTCCAGCTGCTCGGTGGTGGTTCCGATAAAAACGATGTCGCCGGTGGAGCCGTGCATGTTCATCAGTCCGCTGCCGCGGTATTCCCAGAGGTCGCAGATGGACCGCAGGTAATCGCTGCTGTAGAACTTGCTGGCCGGCTGGTTGACCCGCAGGGTATGGAAATGGGCGACAGAGGGGAATTTCTCCTGCAGGTCGGAATACCGGCCGATAACACCGCCGCCGTACCCGAAAACGCCCACGATCCCGCCGTGTTTCCAGTGGGTTTCTCCGTCGTCAAAGGATTCCTGCAACTGTCCCAGCATGTCCTCGACCACATCCCGGTCGATGAGCATCCGGTCGTCGGCGAGTTTCCTCCGGTGCAGGGCCTCCCGCTTGGCGTCGGCCACGAAGCTGGGCCAGGGCCCTGATTCCAGGGCTTCAACGTCTGGGATGTTGTGCTTGAGCTTGAAGTTTTTGAGCTCGTCTTCGGTGTAGTTATTCAACTCTTCGTCCGTATAGATCCTGAGCTCATCGTATTTTAGTTCTTTTTGTTCCTCTCTTGGTTCAAAAGCCATTATTCGTGCCTCCTTTTGCAGCGTTGTAAAAATTATGATCTAAGGAGCAAACCCGCAACTATCGAGAACCTGCCGTCACCTCCTCCCTCGAAAAGTCAAATTTTTTTCTCCGTCAGCCCGGATTTCAGCGTCTCCCCTCCTCACCGACTCGACCGGAAGGGACGCGTCAGACCGGGTAACTATTTGTGAATATTTGAACTTGTTCGATTTTCAAATAGTTAAGGTTTGTTTTATACTCAAAAACCGGGTAAATTGTCAATAAAAAAACAGGTCGTCCGGGATGAATTTTTTGTTGACAACGGGCGATTCTGATGGTCCTAATCGAGGTGGTTTCAGGGACCGCGTCCGGGAAATCGTGTTTTCGGCGGGTCATTAATTTTTTCTTCCGCTTTCCGATGGTGGATGAGGTGCCATGCGTCCCCGAATTGTCATTGCAGCACTGAAGGGCGGATCAGGAAAAACCCTCGTATCGCTGGGCCTCGTGAGCGCCTGGCGCGGGGCGGGCGTTGAGGTCGCGCCCTTCAAGAAGGGGCCCGATTTCATCGATGCCGGGTGGCTGACGTTCGCCGCAGGCCGCCCCTGTTATAACCTGGATCCCTTCCTCATGAACGAGGCCCAGGTCCTCGCCTCTTTTCTGACCCATTCCGAGAAGGCCGGGATTTCGGTGGTGGAAGGAAACCGGGGGCTCTATGACGGTCTCAATCTTGATGGCTGCTGCAGCACGGCGGAACTGGCCCGGCAGCTCAGGGCGCCCGTTCTGGTCATCCTGGACGTAAGCATGGCTACGCGCACCATGGCCGCCATCATCAAGGGATGCCAGGTCTTTGATCCGGGCCTTGACATCGCGGGAGTTATCCTGAACCGGGTGGCCGGACCACGTCAGGAACGGCTGATTGCGGACGCGATCAGCCAGTATTGCGACCTTCCGGTCCTGGGCGCGATCCCCAGGCTGAAGCAGGATCTTTTCCCCGAGCGTCACATGGGCCTTGTTCCTTTCCAGGAAAGGGACCATGCCGTGAAGGCGGTTTCCTGGGCCAGGGAAACGGTGGAACAGCACCTCGCCCTGGATGAGATCCGGCGTATCGCCCGGGGGGCCCCGGACCTGGCCGGATCCGGCCGGGAGGAATCCCCCGTTACCCCTGATGACAGCGGTGACGCCCCCCGCATCGGTTTTATCCGGGACCGCTCCTTCTGGTTTTATTACCCGGAGAACCTGGCATACCTGGAGGAGCTGGGCGCGGAGCTCGTGGAGATCAACGCCATCTCTGACCCGGGTCTTCCAGCGATCGACGCCCTGTATATCGGCGGCGGGTTTCCCGAAACGCAGGCGTCGGCGCTGTCGGAAAACCGGCCCTTCAGGGAAGACCTGAGGCGGGAAATCGAGGAGGGGCTGCCCGTTTACGCCGAGTGCGGCGGGCTCATGTACCTGGGGGAGGCCCTGCTGCTGGGAGGAAAAGATTACCCGATGGTGGGCGCGATCCCCGTCAGGTTCGTCCTTCAAAAGCGGCCCCGGGGACATGGATACACGGTTCTCGAAGTGGACCGGCCCAACCCGTATTTTCCTGAAGGCGAAACCATTCGCGGCCATGAATTCCATTATTCCAGGCCGATATTTTCCGGCGATGATCCGCCGGACCTGGTGTTCAGGGTACGCCGGGGCCACGGCATGGACGGCAAACGGGACGGAATCTGCAGGAAAAATCTCCTCGCGACTTATACCCATATCCACGCGGCGGGAAATGCGAAATGGGCCGAATATCTTTTCAGGGCCGCCGTGAGGTCCGGTGGAAAAACGCCCGGCGGGATCAAAAAGAATGATTGACAATCAAAATCGGGTGAATTATACTCCTAAATTTAATTTTGCATTTTCAGTGTCTTTAGTTTCAGGCAACCACATTTATATTAAAAAAGGAGGGTTAAGGTATGCCAACAGTCGAGTTTGAGGGGAACACCTATAATGTCGATGAAGACGGTTTCATTGACGACTTCAATAACTGGAACGAGACATGGGTCAAGTATGTGAAGTCGACCGAGGGAATCGAGGAACTGACCGATGAACACTGGAAGGTCATCAACGTTCTTCAGGAATACTACAAGAAGAACGGCATCGCCCCCATGGTCAGGATCCTGTCCAAGGTTACCGGTTACAAGCTGAAGTATATCTACGAGCTGTTCCCATCCGGACCGGGCAAGGGCGCCTGTAAAATGGCGGGTCTTCCCAAACCCACGGGCTGCGTCTGATCCCGGGCCGGGGTTTCCCGGGAAGCCGTTCAACTCAAATCAAAAAAAAGCGCGGAAGCCCTCCCCGGCGGGAGAGTTTCCGCGCTTTTTCATTCGGGCCGGAATATCCGGCGCACCGCACGCGAGGTGCGGGGGTCAGCTGGTTCTGCTGCGGGGCGCCTTTCCCGCCAGCGGGTTGTAGAGCTTGGTGATGGCGAACTTCATCACGTCGAGACTCTTCATGTCCATGATGATGTTCATCAGGGTGATCTGGGCCTCGTCCGGAAGGATGCAGGCGCCGGATTCGTCAAATTCCAGGTCGGGAAAGGCCTTTTTGAGCTTTTTCTGATCCTTCCGGCTCATGGCCACCTGAACGGCCTTTTTCCCGTCTATTTCCATGATACGGTCTCCCAGGCCCAGGTCCTCGATCTTCTTCTGCTGTTCGTCATCCAGGAAAAGATTGATGCAGTAATCCGCCATAAAACAACCTCCTTTTGCTTGAAATTCCGTGGTCCCGCGAAAACGGAATCTCCCGTTTTCGCGGATTCCTCAATATTCCCCCTCCCGGTCTCCGTGAAAAATTTTCCCGGGACCAAACCGCTATCTGTATAGTATGGGACTTTTCGGATTGTCAACAAAATTGTCCCTTTCCGGGCCCGCGGTATCCGGCGGGCCGGGGCGCGCCCTTTTATT
>CAZCVB010000031.1:0-1290 GCA_964501805.1 uncultured Desulfobacteraceae bacterium
TCAGGCTTTTTCTCCCTGGAGGATCACCAGGGGGACGGCCACCCGTTCGGTGAGGGCGCGCACAAAGGCCTCCCGCCCTTTCTCCTCCGGCCCCGGGTCGTAAATGGTGAGAACCACGTCCCGATGGCGGTGAAGGTACGCCGGGATCTCCTTCTTCGGGTCTCCCGCCCTGGCCTCGAGGCGGCAGCGGATGCCGGCGCTTTCGGATTCCGGAAGGAGTTCCTCCATATTCTTCATCGCCTCGGCCATCACGTCCCTGGCCGTCCGGTGTTCTCCCGCCTCTGCAAAGGCGGCGGCCATCATGGACCCTTCGAAGTAGCGCCTGGCCTTCCGGACCCGGGTGCGGCCCTTTTTTATGGCATGACTCCCGCGGTTTCCCTGCCGGATCACCTGGAGGATTTCCAGCTCGGCGCGGATCCGTCGGCACAGCTCCACGGCGTACCGGAAAATCCGGCGGGAGGGGGTAATACTGTCAACGGCCAGCAGAACCTTTTCCATGGGGCGGCCCCTATGTCCTCAGTACGGGACGATCATCGGTGCGTTTTTCAGCCCTGCGCCGTTTCCGGGTTCCCTCTTTCCTCTCCGGTCTCGAATATGCCATCTCCAGGGCGGTGCTTCGCTCCCCCGCCTCGGCAAACGTGACCGCCATCATCATCCGGTCAAACCTGGTGACGCCTTTTCTGGTGTGAAACATCATGGAACCCTCCTTGGTGGTGTGCTTTGTCTTGAATTAAAGCAAGTCCCGTGCCAATTTCTTGAATGCTGGATAACCATTGGATATCATTGTCTGTTTCTTAAAAACCCTGTGCCTGAAAAAATCTCGTGATTGTTGCGTATTGTAACGCCTTGGCCATCCAATTATAATTTTTCTGTTATTTCATCGGGTTATACCGTGTTGCACAAACGGGGGAATGTGTTGCAGATCGCAACGCATCTGATTCGAGCGCCCCTTCCGGGGAGATGCCGCCTGCAGAGCGGGATTTTTCCTCCATGATCCGATCAAAATGCGAATATTCACCGGATGCGCCCGGTTTCCTGTCAACCGATTCGTTCCTGAAACGTTGTAAGGGGTAGGAACGCGTTCTTTCACTTCTAATGAATGATGGATCAACGACAGGGATGAGGAGGATTCAAGATGATGAGAAAGGGACTTGTTGGACTTTGCATGGTACTCTCGGGTATAATGGTCGCCCCCCTGCTGGCGCAGGCGGGTGATCCCGGCGACTGGATCGAAGACCGGCTGGACCGCCGGGGCGACCGGATTGAAGACCGTCTGGACCGGAGAGGCGA
>CAZCVB010000031.1:1390-15021 GCA_964501805.1 uncultured Desulfobacteraceae bacterium
AGGCGACCGCATCAATGAGCGTCTGGACCGGAGGGCCGAGCGTGCCAGGGAGATGGGCCGGTACGGTCTCGCCGACCGCCTCGACCGGAAAGGCGACCGGATAGAGGCGCGTCTGGACCGGAGGGGTGATCGTATCAATGCCCGTCTGGACCGGAGAGGCGACCGGATCAACCGCCGTCTGGACCGGAAGGGAGAGCGGATCGACAGGAGACTCGACCGGAAGGGAGAGCGGCTCAATCGCCGGTACCATCGCCGGCACCATTAAGTAGCAAGGGATCCGTCCGTGGGCCCGGCCTTTCTCCTGCCCCGGGAGACCGGGCCCCGGGCCCGAAAGCGCGCATGCGGAACACCCACCAAAGGATGGAACGGTTTCTCGCGTCCGTTGAGCGACGGGCGTTCCGCATGGCCCGGATCGCCACCGGCAGCCCGGAAGACGCCCTGGATATCGTCCAGGACGCCATGTTTCGCCTGGTGCGCCGCTACGGCGGGAAATCCGAGGAAGAATGGCGGCCCGTCTTTTTCAGGATACTCCAGAACCGTATCCGGGATCACCTCCGGCGGCGGCGGTTCCGCGGGCTGTGGCGGGTCCGGCCGGGGTCCGGGAACCGGGGCGATACCGATCCGGCAGTAGATCCCCTCGATGCCGTTGCAGACCCGAACGCCCGCAGCCCGGCGGAACAGGCACGTACGGGAGAATCCCTCAGGAGGCTTGAAGCGGCCCTCCGGTCCCTTCCCACGCGACAGCAGCAGGTCTTCCTGCTCCGGGCCTGGGAAGAGATGAGCGTGAAGGAGACGGCCGCGGTCATGGGATGTTCCGAGGGGACCGTAAAAACCCATTTTTCCCGCGCGCTCCACACCCTGCGCGGGATGCTGGAGGATCACCGGCCATGAAAAAAGAAGATCACGAAGACGCCGTATTCCTGAGCCGGGTGCGGGCCGCGCTGGATGAGAGTGTGGACCGGATGGACGTGGAGACCCTCTCCCGCCTGCGCCGGGCGCGGTACGCGGCCCTGGAGGCCGGCGTGAAAAAGGGGGGCGGACTCTGGACCCGATTCCGCATCCCGGCCGTGGGGCTGGCAACGGCATGTATCGCACTGTTCGCGGTCTTTCTCTATTTCAGGGCGCCGGAAAAACCGGATGTCAGCCGGATGGAAGACGTGGAGATCCTCGCCTCCGGCGACAACCTGGATCTGTTCGCGCAGCTCGATTTCTACACCTGGGTCGCCGAGGAAGAGGCGCATGCGGGTTAAGCCCCTGCTGATCGTCGCCGGTCTCCTGGCGGGATTTGTTCCGTTTCCGGCCCATGCCGGTGAGACGGAAAAGCCGGATGGTCGGGGGACTGTTGCGGCAGAAGAAATCGATCCGCCGCCCTCCCTGGAATTCATCGAATACCTGGGATCGTGGGAGACGCAGCAGGGCCATTGGGTCGATCCCGCCGACCTGGAGGAACTCATGAAAAAGAAAAAGGAGACAAACATCATAGGAGGAGGAGAAGGAAGATGAAGCCCGTTAGGATCCTGTCCCCCTTCTTCATGCTCTTCTTCCTCGCGGGCATCTTTTTCGGGGCCTGTCCGGCCCGGGCCGGGGAAACAGGGGTGGCCTGGCGCGACCTGAGTCCCCGGGAACAGCGGGTCCTCCATCGTCTCGAGGACCGCTGGGATCAACTCCCGGCGGACCGGCAGGTGCGGCTCCGGAAAGGAGCCCGGCGCTGGATCAGTATGTCTCCCGGTGAACGGGCCGAGGCGCGAAAGCGGTTCAGGAAATGGAAGAACATGACGCCCGGGCAGCGCCGGAGAATTCGGGCCCGCTACCGGCAGTTTCGAAAGCTGCCGCCCGAGGAGCAGGAACGGCTGCGCCGTGCCTTCAAATGGTACCGGAACCTCCCCCCGGAGAGAAAAAAACAGATCCGGGAGCGCTGGAAACGCCTTTCTCCTGAAAAGAAGCGGATCGTCCGGGAGCGGATCCGCCAGGGAGGGCCGTTGCGCAGGAGCATTAAAGGAAACCGGCGTCCGGGCCGCCGCAGGTGATGTATTCGTGGCCCCTCCGCCCGGACGCGTCCTTCCCGGTCCGTCAGGGACCGTCCGCTTGTCCGAATGTCCGGCGGCCCGCTTGACACTGCTTCGGCCTTCCCCATATACTTCACGCCGTTCAGGAATATCCCGAATCCCCGGGGCTCCGGGTTCGTGACACCCCGGAGAATCGATGATGAGGCATGCCGTGGCCGTTTCCACCACCTTCCGACAACTGGACCGGCGCAAGCAGAACCGGATTTTTTCAGCCGCGCTGACCGAGTTCGCCGAGCGCGGTTACAGGGGCGCTTCCATTAACGCCATCGTGGAAAAGGTGGGCATGGCCAAGGGGTCCATCTTCAACTATTTTTCCCACAAGGAAGGCCTGTTCCTTTTCGTTTTCCAGCGGGCGCTGGAAAAGGTCAAGGAACACCTCCGCAGGGTCCAGGAGACCACCGCCGGGGACGACCTGTTCACCCGCATCGAGAAAACCCTGCTGGACGGAGTCGCCTTTATCCAGGCCAACCCCCGGATCTTCCGTGTGTACCTTCACGTCCATTACGAAAGCGGGCTCAAGGCCCGGAGGGAACTGATCAAGTCGGTCCGCCGGTCTTCCGTCCGGTTCCTGAGCGACCTGCTCATCACGGCCCGGGAGCGCGGCGAAGTCCCGTCCGACCTGGACGTGCCCCGGGCGGCCTTTGTGATCGATTCCATCCTTGAACGGTTTCTCCAGGCATACGGCGTGGCGCACCTGGACGCGGGCCTGGGGCTCTTCCGGGCGCCGGAGGACGAGGTCAGGGTCTGGGCCGGGGCGGTGGTGTCCCTCCTCAGGAACGGACTGGAAGGGACCGGCCGTCCATGAACCTGGTTATCGTCGCAGCCCTTGAAAATGAACTGGCGGATCTGATCCATGCCTTTGACGCCCGCGCCGTTGCGTCCGCCGGAAAACGGCCCGTGTTCCTGGGCCGGTGGGAGGGACGCCGGGTGGGCCTTGTTCCCCTGGGGGTGGGGGTCGTGTCCGCGGCCATGACCCTGGGCGCGCTGCTGCATCTCCTGGAGGGGTCCGAGGTGATCATGGTGGGCACGGCCGGCGCCATGCCCGGATCGGGACTGCAGAAAGGAGACCTGGCCGTGGCCACCCGGGAGAGCCTGGCGGAAATGGGGGTGAGCATCGGCCCCGGCATCGGGGACGCGGCGCTCCTGGGTATGGCGGAACCAAGGCAGACGCTGTCCCTGGACCCGGAATTGACGGGCCGCATCCATGCGGCGGCGGAGACCGTCGCCGCAACGTCTTCGGGGCCGTTTGTCACGGTGGCGGGCTCATCGGGCACCCCGGAGCTGGCCGCCCGCCGGGCCGGGAGGTTTTCGGCCCTGGCGGAAAACATGGAAGGATATGCCCTGGCCGCCGCTGCGGCGCTGGGAGGATTCCGGGCGGCCCAGGTGCGCGGCATCTGCAACATGGCCGGCGATCGGGACCGGTCCGGGTGGACCTTCGAGTCCGCCCGGAAGCGCGCCCAGTCGGCGGTCCTTGAATACCTGAGGCACGCCCGGTGAAATCGATTTCCATCGGATATTCCCCCTGCCCCAACGATACCTATGTTTTCGCCCACCTGAACGGGGATCCCGGGATCCCTCTCCGGTTCAGGCCCGTGCTGGCGGACGTGGAGACCCTCAACCAGTGGGCCCTGGAGGCAAGGCTCGGGGTCACCAAGCTCTCTTTTTTCGCCCTGGGCCGGGCGCTTCGATCCTACGCCCTTCTCCACGCGGGGAGCGCCTTGGGCCGCGGCTGCGGACCCATCGTGGTGGCCCGGCCCGGCACCTCCCCGGCCCGGCTGCGGAACGGACGGGTGGCCGCCCCCGGGGAGCTGACCACCGCCCGCCTGCTCCTCTCCCTCTACCTGGGCCGGCCCCCCCGTTTCTCACAGATGGTCTTCTCGCGCGTCATGCCCGCGGTCGTCCGGGGAGAGGCCGAGTTCGGACTGGTCATCCATGAGGGCCGGTTCACCTACCGGGAATACGGGCTGGAAGTCCTGCTCGACCTGGGCCGCTGGTGGGAGAAGGAGACGGGACGGCCGATTCCCCTGGGGGGCATCGCCATCCGCCGGGACCTGGGGCCGGATACGGCAAGGGACGTGGACCGGGCCATTCGCTCATCGCTCAAAAAATCGGAAAACAATGCATCCGGGACAATGGCCCATGTCCGGGCCCATGCACAGGAGATGGCGCCCGACGTGATCCGCCGTCATATCCGCCTCTATGTGAACCGGTTCACCACGGACCTGGGCGCCACAGGCCGGGAGGCGGTGACATTCCTGCTTCGTTGCGCGGGCGATGCGGGGTTGATCCGCCCGTCCACCCTGCCGCTGATGGCCTATTGACGCGGCCCGGACCCGCCCTCACACGAAGATCCCCGCGCATACCGCCACGAGGAGACTGCCCGACACCAGGCTGTTGGCCGTGAAAAAGGCCGTGTCCAGGCGGGAGAGATCTCCCGGCCGGATCAGCCGGTGCTCCCAGACCAGGAGACCCCCGGTCACCGGGAGCAGCGCGTAGAACGGCCACCCCAGGGAAGAAAGGACCCCCGAGATGAGAAAGAGCAGGAAGGCGACCAGATGACTCCCCGCCGCCAGGCGCATGGCCGGGATCGGGCCGATGCGGGCGGGAAGGGAACGGAGATCCATGTCCCGGTCAAAGGCGATATCCTGGATGGCGTAAATGGTGTCGAAACCGGCGGTCCAGAAAACAACCCCCGTGCCCAGCACAACGGGCGGCCAGGCAATGCCGCCCGTCACGGCCGCCCAGCCGGCCACCGGCGCCATCCCCAGGGCCACGCCGAGGACATAATGGCACAAAACGGTGAACCGTTTGGTGTAGGAGTAGCCCAGAACGACGCCGAGGGCGAGGGGCGCCAGCCGGCCGCAAAAAGGATTGATGGCCCATGAGGCCCACAAGAAAACGCCTGTCGCCGCCGCCACCACCAGGGCCGCGGCCGTGGCCGAAACCCTGCCCGCCGGGATCTCTCTTCGCGCCGTGCGCGGGTTGGCCGCGTCCAGGCGCCGGTCCGCCAGCCGGTTGAAGGCCATGGCCGCGGCCCGCGCCGCCGTGAATGCGATCCCCACGAGGACAAGGATGCGACCGTCAGGGGTTCCCCGGGCGCCCAGGACCGCGCCCGTCAGGGCCAGGGGAAGGGCAAACAGGGTGTGTTCGATCTTGATAAGGCCCAGGAGGTTCTTGAATTTCACAGTCCCAGCCTGCTCCAGACGTCGTCGATTCTGTCCTTGACCGCGGGATCCATGCGAATCAGATCCGGCCATGTCCGGTGATACCCTTCGCCCGGTCCTTTCCGGGTGCAGTCGAACCCCATCTTGGCCCCGAGATGGGGGAGGTCCGCCGCGTGATCAAGGGCGTCCACCGGTCCCCGCACCACCACCGTGTCCCGGGCCGGGTCCAGGTTGTTTCCCAGGTGGAAGAGGACCTCCCCGGTGTTCTGAACGTCCACATCCCGATCAAAAACAAAGATCATCTTGGTGAACATCATCTGGCCCATGCCCCAGATGGCGTGCATGATTTTGTGCGCGTGGCCCGGGTACCGCTTGTCGATGCTGATGAAACAGAGGTTATGAAAACACCCCTCCACGGGCAGGTTCATATCCACGATCTCCGGGAACTGCTGCCGCAGCAGCGGCAGGAAGAGCCGCTCCGTCATCTTGCCCAGCCATTGGTCCTCCATGGGGGGGACCCCCACCACCGTGGCCGGATAGACGGGATCCTTCCGCCGGGTGACGGCCGTCAGGTGAAAGACCGCGTAGTCGTCGGCCGGGGAATAAAACCCGGTATGGTCACCGAAGGGACCTTCCCGCCGCGTTTCTCCGGGCTGGACATATCCTTCCAGCACGAACTGGCTCTGGGCCGGGACTTCCAGGTCGCAGGTCACACATTTCACCAGGTCCACCGGTTTTCGCCGGAGAAATCCGGCCAGGATGAACTCATCCATGCCCTCCGGTACCGGCGCCGTGGCGCAGTAAGTCGTGATGGGATCCGGTCCGATGGCCACGGCCACGGGAAGCGGGGTCTCCGGGTCCGAGGCCCTGAAATCGGCGGCGCCCCCCTTGTGGATGTGCCAGTGCATGCCGGTGGTCCGGCCGTCGTACACCTGCATCCGGTACATGCCCACGTTTCGCTTTCCAGTAACCGGGTGCCGCGTCACCACCACCGGCAGGGTGATGAAGGGGCCCGCGTCCTGCGGCCAGCAGGTTAAAACCGGTAACCGGGTCAGATCGAAATCCCCGGTTTCCACCACTTCCTGGCACGGGGCCTTCCGGACCCGCCGGGGAAAAATGTCCGCCGCTTCTTTGAGCCTCGGCAGGAACCGGAGTTTGTCCATGAATCCGCCTGGTGGCGACACATGAAGTATTCCGGCCAGCCGCTCTCCCAGATCGTCCAGTTCACCAATGCCGAAAATGATCCGGATCCGCTCCAGCGTGCCATAGACATTGGTGAGGACGGGGATGTCATAACCGGAGGGCCGTTGAAAAAGAAGGGCCGGTCCTTTCTGTTTCACGACGCGGTCCGTGACCTCCGTGATCTCCAGCCGGGGATTCAGCGGCTCCGTGATTCTTGCGAGCTGCCCCTGCCGCTCCAGGACGGTCATCAGGTCTTGCAGGTTGGAAAAGGCCATGGTGTTCTCCCTCCCCGTGCCAGAATCGGAGTCTCCGCGGGGGATACCCCAGGTATTCCAGGAAAAGATCGAGCCCCGAACGGAGGTCGTCATCCAGGCGGTAACACAGGTTGTCAAGGTAATTCGAAATTGTGGGCTCCGGCAGCCCGAGCTTCCGGGAGGCGGCCTTCACCAGCGCGGCCCGGTCCATCCGTCCCATTTCATAGGACAGCCGCAGGAGATCGGCAAGCGCCCGTGTTTTGTCCGGATGTTCCCGGGCAAAGGCCTCCCGCACGCACCAGAGTCCGAAAACAAACCCCCGGCCTGTGAGGGCCTTCCACGCCGCCCCCAGGTCATAGATGACCTCCCGGTCTTCAAATCCGGCCGCCAGGGCCCGGTCTCCGATGAGCAGCCGGGCCCGGGCCGGGCCTTCCCCCGGGACCAGGCGGGCGTTCACCCGCCAGTGTTCTCTCAGCAGGATTTCCAGCAGCCGGATCGAGGTGGCGGACTCCGTGGTCACGGCGATATCCTCCCCTTCCAGTTCCGCCACGGGCACCCGGGAGCAGAGCAGCACGCTCCCCACTTCACCCCGGGAGGCAATGCAGAACCCGTCAAAGACCCGCCATTGGTTCCATTGTCCGGCCGCGGCCACTGAGGAAACCGGCGCCAGGTCCAGGGCACCGGTCGCCAGAAGCCGGTTCAGCCCCGTGGGCGTCCCCGCCTTCAGGTCCACAAGGCTGTTCAGAGGGGTCTTCATGAGGCCCCAGTTGACCATCCAGGTGTTGATGTAGACCATTTGTCCCACGCGACCCAGGATCATAGCCACACCACCTCCGGGTGGGGTCCGGAAACAAGGATTTCCGCCGCTTTCCGCTGGTTCGGCGCTCGGAGAGCCGCATATATCATCCGGACCCGGTGGCCGGGCCGGATCATCCCCTGCTCCGGCAGGCCCAGTACGCGGGCCCCGTTGATGGTTGCCATGGAGAGGAGGGTGCCGGGCCCCAGGGCGGGATAGCGGTCCGAAACGAATCTCAGCTCGTCAAACAGGCTCAGGCTCTCTGTACCGGCAAGGGAATCGGTGCCCAGGGCCGGGCGGAGACCCGCCGCGATGAACCGGGCGATATCCGGGAGTTTGCGGTGGAGCGCCAGGTTCGACCGCGGGCAGAGACAGACGCCGGTTCCCGTGCGGGCCAGGATATCTATGTCTCCTGCGGTCACCTCGAGGAGATGAACAGCCAGGGTACCCGGATCCAGGAGTCCCAGGCGCAGGGCCCGTTCAACGGGACGTTCCCCCCAGGGCCGCCATTGGGAGACCTCGTGCCCCCGGCGGGCCATGAGGTCCGCCCATGGGCCCGTGCCGGTTGCCAGGAACGCGGTTTCTTCGCGGGATTCCGCCAGATGGAGAGTGAACGGGCGACCTGTGCGGCGAGCGGCCGCTTTCAGGGCCTGGAGTGCCGCCGGGGCCGTGGTGTGGGGGCCGTGCCCGGCCCAGCTGAAACGGAGCCCCTTTTCATCCGGCGGCAGGACCGGCGGAAAGGTTTCTGCACCCAGGGATTCAAGGAAAACAAGCCCCTCGATCCCGGCCCGCCGCATGGCGGAACCCCCCGGTTCCACCGGGCCCACCTCCGCGGCCGCGCCCACGCCCGCCGCTTTCATGCGGGCTGCGGCGGCAAGGGCCGCACCGGCGGCGGTTTCCGGACCCAATGATTCCCGGCAAGAGATAAGCCTTTCCACCCACGGGACAAAGCCGTTTTCCGTCTCCACCGCCCCCTTGAGAAAAGAGAGACTCAGGTGGGTGTGGGCGTTACACAGGGCCGGCAGGATCACGCCGGGGCCGTGGTCCACGGCTCGCATGTGGGGAGATGCCTTTTTCAAAAAAGCCACGCGTCCGCCGATCAGCCCTACCGCGCCGTTTTCGATCCACGTGCGGGGATCCGCCATGATCCAGCCCGCCCTGTGAATCTCCGGTGTCATGATCCCGTCACCCTCCGGTACAGGATGTCCCGCTGGCGGGCATCGAACCCGGCCCGGTTGATGAGATGGATCATCCCGCCCTCATCCAGGTGGTGCCGGACCCCGGCCGCGGCCACCACGTTTTCCTCAATCATGGTGGAACCCAGGTCATCCGCCCCGAAATGAAGGGCCACCTGGCCCACGCGGGACCCCTGGGTGACCCAGGATGCCTGGACATGGGGGAAGTTGTCCAATACCAGCCTGGAGAGGGCCAGGAGTCTCAGGTACGTGGCGCTCCCGGCCGCCCGCACCTGCAGGGTCCCCGGGCCGGGCTGGTAGGGCCACAGGATAAAGGCCGTAAACCCGCCGGTCCGGTCCTGGAGACGGCGGAGCCGGAACAGGTGGGCCAGCCGTTCCTTCACGGTTTCGATGTGGCCGAACATCATGGTGGCGGTGGTCCTGAGACCGCGCCCATGGGCCAGTTCCATGACCCGGAGCCATTCCCGGCTGGCGGCCTTTCCGGGTGAGATCCTGCGGCGCACGCGGTCGCAGAGGATCTCCGCGCCCCCTCCGGGGATGGAACCCAGGCCGGCGGAGATGAACCGGTCCAGTACCTGCTCCACGTTTATGCCGGCGCACCGGGCCAGGAAGACGATTTCGGGCGGTGAATAACCGTGGACATGGAGCCCGCAGGATCGCATGAAGCGGATCTGCCTTTCGTGCCATTCCAGGGAGAGATCCGGGTTGAGTCCCCCCTGGAACAGGATATGGGTACCGCCCAGGGCACGGGTCTCCTCCAGCTTGCGGGCGAAGGTCTCCCGGTCCAGAACATAAGCCTCCCTGTGACCGGAGGGCCGCCAGAATGCGCAGAACCGGCATCTCGAGACACAGATGTTGGTGTAGTTGATGTTGCGGTCCACCGCATAGGTCGCCTGTGGCGCCGGGTTCCGTCGCATGCGTGCGTCGTGTGCCAGTCGGCCCAGGGTGAGCAGGTCCGCCTCGCGGTACAGGCGGAGCGCGGCCCGGAAGGTCAACCGCCCGCCCGCCGCGGCCCGCCGGATGACCGCCTGCAGGCTCATGATGCCGCCGCCCGGTGGTGAAAGGTGTCCCGTTCCACGGGGGAAAATCCCGCCTCGCGGATCATCGCCTTGAGGTCGGATTGCGCCAGGCCCTGGGCCGTTCCGGCCCCCGCCTGGTGGGCGATGTTCTCCTGCACCACGGTCCCTTCCAGGTCGTCGGCCCCGAAATACTGGGCGATCTGGGTCAACTTGATGCCCAGCATGACCCAGTAGGCCTTGATGTGGGGAATATTGTCGAGGATCAGCCGTGATACGGCCAGGGTTTTCAGAATCTCGACTCCCGTGGGACCGGGCAGATGATGAAGTCCGGTGTTGGCCGGAAGAAACGGCAGCGGGATAAAGGCCTGGAACCCCCCGGTTTCGTCCTGTTGCGCCCGAAGCCGGAGCAGGTGCCTTATCCGTTCTTCGGGCGTCTCCATGTGGCCAAAGAGGAGGGTCGCATTGGTGGGGACGCCCAGGCGATGGGCCTCGCCGTGGATGGCAAGCCAGGCCCGGCCGTCGATCTTTTCGGGAAAGAGCCGCGCCCGCACCCGGTCGGAGAAGACCTCGGCGCCGCCCCCGGGAATGGCGCTGAGCCCGGCCTCCCTGAGGGCGATGAGGGTGTCCCGCCAGCTCAGTCCGGCGGTCCGGGCGATATGGTCCACCTCTACGGCGGTAAAGGCCTTCAGCCGGATACCCGGGCGGGCCCGGGAAAGAGACCGGAGGAGATCCAGGTAATAGTCCAGGCCGAGGGCCGGATTGCACCCGCCCACGATGTGGACCTCCCTCAATCCCTCCATGCGGGATCCGGCGATCTTTTCCGCCGCCTCGGCCGGGTCCAGGGTGTATCCGCCGGAAGCACCGGGGGCCCGGTGAAACGCGCAGAACCGGCAGTTGTTCTTGCAGATGTTGGTGTAATTGAGGTGATGGTTCACCACGTAAAAGGTCTGGTTGCCGAATCGGGCCGTCCGGTCATCCATGGCCATCCGGCCCAGGCCGATGAGATCGCGGGTCTCAAGACAGGCCAGACCGTCTTCTGCGTCGAACCGCCCGCCCGCCCGGAGTTTGCGCTGGACCCGCGCAAGGGCCGGGTCCGGGGATCCTGTGGGGTCGAATGCTTTATCAAATATATTTTTTGACCTGCTGGTCATTTAAATGTTGTGTGATATCCCGGGATTGTCTTTATATAAAAAATGACCGACCGGTCAACTGTAGGACAAAAAAAACATCCTGGCAATCCCTTTTTTCCGGGACAGCGCCATTTCCCGGGAGGGGAAAGAAGACGCCATGGCGCAAGGGAGAAGGGGAGGATCGGAAGCTATTGAAGGATTTCGCGGAAATAGTCGATGGTGCGCCGGAGGCCTGTTTCCAGGTCCAGGGCCGGTTCCCATCCCAGGCGTTTTCTGGCCAGGGAGATGTCCGGCTGGCGCTGGGCGGGATCGTCCTGGGGAAGGGGTTTGAAGACGATACGGGCACGACTTTCGGTGAGCCGGATGACCGTTTGGGCCAGTTCCAGGATGGTGAATTCATCGGGATTTCCCAGGTTCACGGGGCCGATGAAGTCGTCCGGCCCGTTCATCATCCGGACCATGCCCTCCACCAGGTCATCCACATAGCAGAAAGAACGGGTCTGGGTGCCGTCGCCGTAAACCGTGATATCCCGGCCCTGAAGGGCCTGGACAATGAAATTGCTCACCACGCGGCCGTCATTGGGATGCATCCTGGGCCCGTAGGTATTGAAGATGCGGATCACACGGATATCCACTCCGTTCTGGCGGTGATAATCGAAAAAGAGGGTCTCCGCGCATCGTTTTCCTTCGTCGTAGCAGGACCGCAACCCGATGGTATTGACATAGCCCCAGTAGTCTTCCGGCTGGGGGTGTACCTTGGGGTCTCCGTAGACCTCGCTGGTGGAGGCCTGGAGGATCCTGGCCTTCACCCGCTTGGCGAGCCCGAGCATGTTGATGGCGCCCATGACGCTGGTCTTGGTGGTCTTGACGGGATTATACTGATAGTGGATGGGGGACGCGGGACAGGCCAGGTTGTAGATCTGGTCCACTTCCAGGAGGATCGGTTCCACCAGGTCGTGACGGATCAGTTCAAATCCCGGGTCGGCGAGGAGGTGGCGGATGTTCTGCCGCGACCCGGTAAAAAAATTGTCCAGGCACAGGACGTCATGCCCTTCGGCCACCAGCCGGTCGCACAGGTGCGACCCCAGGAAGCCGGCCCCGCCCGTCACCAGAATCCGTTTCCGCGTGTGCATCGGCCGCCGTTCCCCCGCTTCAGGTTCTTTGGTTTTTCCGGTTTCATGGGGAATTCCGCATGAAACCGTCCCCGCTTCTATTTGAAATGCGTCAACGCGGGCCTGCCGATGGGGAAAACGTTGAACCCCATCTCGAACAGCGCCCTGTGGTCCAGGATGTTGCGGCCGTCGAAGATGAAACACGGTTTTGTCATCCGGCGGTAGATCCGCCCAAAATCGAGGGACGCGTACAGGCCCCACTCGGTCATCACCGCGATGGCGTCGGCGCCGTCCGAGGCCGCATAGGGGTCTTCCACGAATGAGATATCCCCTTCCAGCCCTTCGAGGTCCGCCCGGGCGTTGTCCAGGGCCTTGGGGTCCGATACGACCAGCCGGGCCCGTTCCTCCAGGAGTCGCCTCGAGATGAAGATGGCGGGGCTTTCCCGGGTGTCCCCGGTGTCGGCCTTGAACGCGAACCCGAACAGGCAGATAGTTTTCCCGGCCAGGGTGTTGAACATGGAACTGAGCATCTTGAGGATGAAGCGCTCCTTCTGGTATTCGTTGATTTTTACCACGAAATCCCAGTAATCGGCCACCTCATCCAGCCCGTAGTACCGGCACAGGTACACCAGGTTCAGGATATCCTTCTTGAAGCAGGACCCCCCGAACCCCACGCTGGCGTTGAGGAACCGGTTTCCAAGGCGGCTGTCCATGCCCACGGCCCGGGCCACCTCGGAGATATCGGCGTCGGTCTTTTCGCACAGCGCCGATATGGAATTGATGGAGGAGATCCTCTGGGCCAGGAAGGCGTTGGAGACCAGTTTCGAAAGCTCGCTGCTCCACAACCCGGTGGTAAGGATCCTTTCCCTGGGTACCCAGTTGGCGTAAACCGCCACCAGTTCCTCCCGGGCCTTGAGGCCGCCGGGCGTTTCCATGGACCCGATAAGAACGCGGTCCGGATTCTCCAGGTCCCGGATGGCGGTGCCTTCGGCCAGGAACTCGGGATTGGACAGGACGTGGAACCGGACATGGTTGTCGGTGGCGGTGAGAATCCGTTCCATGGCCTGGGCCGTTTTTACGGGCAGGGTGCTTTTTTCGACGATGATCTTGTCCGATTCCGCGTTCTCACGGATCTGGCGGGCCGTCTTCTCCCAGTATTGCAGGTCCGCGGCCATGCCCGCCCCGGCGCCGAAGGTCTTGGTGGGGGTGTTCACGCTGACAAAGATGATTTCCGCTTCCTTGATCCCCCGTTCGATGTCCGTGCTGAAAAAAAGATTTTTTCCGCGGGTGGCCTTTACGATTTCGTCCAGGCCCGGCTCGTAGATGGGAAGATCGTCCGAGTTCCAGCGGGCGATCCGCTCCGGGTTGATGTCCACCACCGTCACCTTGTACTGGGGACATTTATAGGCGATCATGGCAAGGGTCGGTCCCCCCACGTAGCCCGCTCCGATGCAGAGGATATGCTTTTCAAAATCCATGTTACCGTCCGTCACCTCGTTGAATTGGGATTCCCGGAACCGTCGCCGGGGGAGTACCTGTTTCTGTTATTAGCATGGAATTCGTCGGTTTGTCATTGAAAAATCCTTGAGAAAACCCGCCCCTTGCGGGGGAGGCGCTTCCCGTCCTTCCGCCGATGATTCCGGCCTGTAACCCTGAGTCATAGTTTCCCGGGATAAAAAAGCAAGGAAAAACACCCGGGGCCGGAGGGTTAT
>CAZCVB010000032.1:0-3189 GCA_964501805.1 uncultured Desulfobacteraceae bacterium
CGGTTTGCAAGGCGGTAGCTCCGGGGCGTGCCGATATCGCGCCAGTGATGACCCTCGCACCGGTACCCGCGGATGGACATGCCGCACCGGATTCGCTCACGGTAGCAGTCGATGATACTCGAGAACCCGCGGGCGGGGATATGGTCCAGGAGCGCGGGCGAGATGACGTGAATCCCGGTGAAGGCGACCCTGCCGGGGCCCTCCGATCCCGCGATATCACAGATGTTCCCGTTCCCGTCCACCCGGACCTGGTTGTAGGGCGGCCGGTCATGGAGCACCAGCGTGGCCAGGGCCCGGCTCCGGCGGTGGTCTTCATGGACCTTGCGGAGGTCGATATCCGTCAGGACATCGCCGTTGATCACCACGAACGGGGCGTCATCCCAGAAATCCGCCGTGTTCCGGATGCCGCCGCCGGTCCCCAGGATCTCCGGTTCCACCCGCACCTCGATGGAAACGCCGAACGGCCTGCCGCCGTCCAGGTGCCGGATGATCTGTCCTGGGTGATGATGGGCGTTGACGATGATCTCGCGGATCCCGTGGCCCTTGAGGTATTCGATAATCCGGTCGATGACCGGGATGTTGCCCACCGGTACCAGTGCCTTGGGCCTTTCGAGCGTGAGCGGCCTCAGGCGGGTTCCCAGCCCGGCGGCAAGGATCATGGCTTTCATGGCGCCCTTTTCGGCGGTCGGTCAATGGCCGGGCAGGCCCGGTCAGTTTTTGTTTGCAATCCATGATCCCTGATTATAAACCGGATACGGGAATGTCAACACTGTTCTGCCGCAGGACCGGCTTTGCCGGGCGGACGGGGCTGCGGCCTGCACGGAGACGGGATGGAAACAACCGCCGAAAGAGAAGATTCACCGGTGAACCCGACACGCGATCTGTCGGAACCGGGCGCCGGGGTCGGCAGGCTCTTCATGGCCGGCATGCCGGGGACCGAACTGGACGGGGACACGCGAAAGCTGATCCGGGACCACGGGCTCGGGGGGATAATTCTTTTTGCCAGGAACATCGAAAACCCGCTCCAGCTGGCCGCCCTGTGCCGGGACCTCTCCGAGACCGCCCGGGCGTCTCACGGGAGGCCGCTGTTCCTGGCGGTGGACCAGGAAGGGGGACCGGTGGCCCGCCTGCGGGAACCCTTTACCCGGTTTCCGGGGAACACGGCCATGGGGAAGGACCCGGCGCCGGAGGACCGGGCCCGGGAGTTCGCCCGGGTGACCGCGAAGGAGATGGCCCTGGTAGGGCTGAACATGGACCTGGCGCCCGTGGTGGACGTCCCGGAAGGAACACCGGAAAAACATCTCCGGGGACGCACCTTCAGCGAAGATCCCCGTGTGGCGGCCCGGCTGGGGAGCCTGGTGGTCAGAGGACTCCAGGAGAACGGGATCATGTCGGTGGCCAAGCACTTCCCCGGCCTGGGGAAGGCCCCGCGGGATCCCCATCATCACCTCCCCGCCATCGCCGCCCCGGAAGACGAGATCGCGACCCGTCATCTCCCGCCGTTCCGGGCCTGTATCGAGGCGGGGGTCTCGGGGATCATGACCTCCCATGCCGTTTACCCGGCCCTGGACCCGGGAGGTCCTGCCACCCTGTCGAAGCGCATCCTGACCGGACTCCTGAGGGATCGCCTCGGATTCCAGGGCCTGATCCTCACGGATGACCTGGAAATGGGGGCCATCTCCGGGGAACGGGGGGTGCCGGACGCCGCGGCCGACGCCTTTGCCGCCGGGGCCGACATCCTCCTGATCTGCCGGGACCAGGACCGGGTCCTCGAAAGCATAAAACGGCTCCGGCAAAAGCTGCTCCGGGGAGAGATTCCGCCGGCAAGGCTTCATGCCTCCCTCGGCAGGATCCGCGTCGCGGAAAAAAGGTTTCTCAAGGACGCGAAAAAGGTCTCCATGGAGCGGGTGCGGGCCTATTTCGGATTGTAGCCGATTTTGTATCCTCGATCTTATGCCGGGGCCGGAATTTTCACGCCCGCTTCCCGGCAGACCCGGTTCAGCCGCTCATGCATCTCCAGCGGCCGGCGATTCTGGACCTCTACCCAGCGGGCAAGCTTTCCGAGGCCTTTTCCGCTCAGGATATAATCCCGTGCCATGCCCACCCCCCGGTCCAGGGACGGGGCGCTTCCGCCGACCCACAGGACGGCGGCCGCGTTCAGGGCCACGATATCGGTCCTGGGCCCCGGGCCTTCGCCGGCCAGCAGTCGCACCGCGGCCGCCGCCTCCTGCCGGATGGTATCCGCCGGGCGAATCATGCCGTAGGTCCCTTGAGGGATCCCCACGTCGCGGGGCCGGACCTCGCGAAACTCCGTTTTCCCGTCTTCTCCCAGTATGCCCATCCTCGAGACACCAAGGGAGGAAAGTTCGTCCATCCCCTTTTGTCCGGTTTCATCAAACCCGTGGAAGACCAGGGCCCGCCGGTAGCCGATGCGCCGCATCACTTCCAGCGTCGGCGCGACCTGCCCCGGAGCGCCCACTCCCCGGACGCCGATTTTTGGAAGGGCGGGATTGGCCAGGGACGCCGCGATGTTCAGCGTGGAGCCGAAACGGATCCGGGAGAGGATCCTTCCCAGGCCGCCCGGATGGATCTCCGGGCTCATCCCGTTGAAGAGGCCGATGCCGCAGGTCTCAATGGACCGCCGCACCAGGTCCACGGGACATTCCACGTCCACGCCCAGGGCCTCGCACAGGTCCACCGTGCCGCAGCGGGACGTGATGGCCCTGGCGCCGTGCCGGGCCATGGGAACGCCGAGCCCGGCCGCCACGATGGCGGCCAGCGTGCTGATATTGAATGTCTTCAGGGTATCCATGCCGGTGCCGCAGTTTTCCACCACCGCCGATCCGTCCATGTCCACCTTGCGGGTATCCGTCTCGTAAATGGCCTCAAAACACCCGGCGATCTCCTCCTCGGTCTCCCCCTTCATCCTGAGAGCCGCCAGAAAGGCCCCCTGGTGGAGTTCGGGCTGGGCGTCCGAAAGGATCTCGCGGAACATCTTCCGGGCCGTGTCCCGGGCGAGATGTTCCCCTGCCATGACCAGGGAGATGACCTCGCCGAACGCCTTGAGGGATAACTCCTCCATAAAACAACCTCCTGTCTTTTTCATGCCTGAATTTCGGGCGGACCGTTTTGAACCCTCGAGAAAAACGAGGATAGATTTATTTTGGAAGCCTTACAAAAGGGCTTCCA
>CAZCVB010000032.1:3199-14897 GCA_964501805.1 uncultured Desulfobacteraceae bacterium
CCTCGAGAAAAAACAGGGATAGCGGCCGCCGGTTTTCAGCGGCCTGCTCCGGCCGGGGACCGTAAAGGCCCTCAGAATCGATCGATAATCACCTTCCGGATCCGGCCGTTCCTGAGACGGTCCAGGCCCGCCTCAAGTTCCGAAAGGGAGACGCGGCAGCAATCCAGGAAGGAAAGGTCCAGCCGCTTCCGGGCCAGCATGGAGGCCGCGAAAACAAAATCCTTCCGGTCGCATCCATAGGAACCGGCAAGGGTGAGGCCCAGGTAGTGAACCGCGTCCGCGTCCAGCGCCAGGGGTTCCGTTTTCCGGCCCCTGCCCGAGAAGAATGAAACCCCGCCGCCCGGCCGCATCACCTCCCAGAACGGCCAGTCGAGGCCGGACGGGCAGCACGGGGCCAGGAAGCCGATCTTCCCTCCCCACCCGTCCCGCTCCAGGCACTCCCGAAGCCCCCCGGTTCCGGCCGCCATCGTCAGGACGCCCCGGGGAAGCCCGCTGGAAAGCCGTCGAGGGTTTCGGTCCGCCACGAGAACCGTTTTCCATCCTTCGGCCAGGAGCAGGGCGGCAAAAAGGCTCCCCACCGCGCCGGCACCCACCACCAGGGCCGTTGTCTTTTCCAGGTACCTGAAACGGCCCAGGGCGCTCAGGCAGCAGGCCACCGGCTCGGCCAGCACCACCCCCGGGTCGCTTTTCTCCGGGATCCGGACCAGGGAGGAGACCTCTTTGGCGGAAAAGGGAATCACGGTGCGGAACAGGCCGTCCCTGTTGAACCCGTAGATCCGGATCGTCTCGCACCGGGAAGTGTGGCCGGCACGGCATGCCGGGCAGTCCCCGCAGAAACAGCCGGGATAGATCGCCACCCGGTCCCCCTTTTGGAAGGCCGGATGCCGGCTGGCCGTGATTTCACCCATGCCTTCGTGGCCCAGGATCCTCGGCAGGGAGAGATCCCTGTGGCCCGAACGGATCAGCTTGAGATCGGTGCCGCAAACGGCGGCCTGTGTCATGGATACCAGCACCCCCTCTTCCTCGACCTCCGGCCGGGGAATCCGCGCAATCTCCATCCGGTCTTTTTCCATCAGCACCGCGGCTTTCATACATCCCTCCCAATAAAAAAAGCCGCTCGGAACAGGCCGTGAACGGCATGTTCCGGGCGGCTTTTGGCGTTACCGGCCCAATCGAAGGTCTCCGGGCAGGTCTTCTGGCTTTCCCCCCTCCGTGCTCGCCTTCCCGCGGGTGACCCGCAGTGACTTTTCATCCCGGCCGGTTCGGCCGGGAACGTTACACGAAGATGTTACCGGGTGTCCGTTCCCGAAAAATACCGGACACCCGCAAGCTTCCGATCCAAACCCACGACCCCGTCCCCGCCGCCGGGCAAGGCGAACGCGAACAGGCATGGTCGTTTATGGATGGAAACTCCAGGGGATCACAGCACCGGCCACAATGCGGCAGATTTTCACTGCCTTCCCTTTTCACCCCGCCACAGGCAAGGGCACCCGGGACCCTGGTGGAATTCCTGTCGTCGTCTGACGGACATGGAGTCGTATATATAAAGAGGGCCGGCGAAAATATCAAGTTGTTTTCCACGGCCGGGGGCCCCGGTGTTCCCGGGAATCCGATCCATGGACCGCTCCGGCGGGTCAGCGGGGGCGCACCCGGTCCACGAGCTGCGAGAGAAACGGCGCCGAGCGCTCCACGAATGCGTCCATGTCCGTTTTTTCGGGATCGTAGAGCGGGATATGCCCCAGGCAGGCGACGCCGGAGAATTCCGAGATTACGGCCGGGCCGGTCATGGCCGCGAGGTCATCCTCCGCCCGGTGTCCGGTGGTGACAAACCCCAGGACGGGAATGCCCTTCCGCTTCAGGGCGGCCAGCGTGAGAAGGGTGTGGTTGATGGTGCCCAGGCCGGGCCGGGCCGCCACCAGCGCGGGAAATCTCATATCCGCCATCATGTCGAGCACCCGGTAGTCCCTGTCCAGAGGGACCATGACACCGCCGATCCCTTCCACCACCAGGACCGGGTATGCCGATCTCAGCCGTTCCAGGGAACGGGCCACCGCGTCCATGGAAAACGGCCGGTCCTCCAGCCGGGACGCGGTATACGGGGCCATGGGGTTTTGATAACGGACCGGGCAATGGAGACCCTGGTCCATCCGCTCGCCGATGAGGCGTTCCACGGCCAGGAGATCCTCGGCCACCAGTTCCCCGTCACGGACGAGGCAGCCGCTGGCAACGGGCTTGAAGTACCCGGCGTTGATCCCGCGCCGCCGGAAGGTCCGGACCAAGAGGCCCGAAACAAAGGTCTTTCCCACTTCCGTGTCCGTTGCGGTGACAAAAATGCCCGTCATTGCCATGCGCGTCTCCTCGTGAAACCCGCCGTTCCATCGGCGGCGGCCCTCAGCTTCCCATGCGGCCCCATGCGGCCAGGGCCGTGACCAGTTGATCCAGGTCTTCTTCCGTGTGCCGGCAGCTGAGGCTGACCCTCAGCCGGCATTTCCCTTCGGGCACGGTGGGGGGCCGGATGGGGGCCACGAAAATTCCCTTGTCCATGAGATATCGGGAGAGGGAAACTGTCTCCTTGGTATCGCCGATGATGACCGGAAGGATGGGCGCGGGGCCCGGGGGAACCGCGATGCCCAGCCGCTCGAGGCCCCGGCCTAAGAATGACACGAGTTCCCGCAGATGCGCCCGCCGTTCCGGTTCTTCGCGGACGATCCGTATGGCTTCCCGGTTGGCCGCCAGGACCGCGGGCGGCAGCCCGGTGGAATAGATAAGGGAGCGCGCGCGGTTCAGGATGAAGTCCATGGCCGGTCCGGACCCGGTCACGAAGCCTCCCAGGCTGCCCAGGGCCTTGCTGAAGGTCCCCACCTGCAGGATATCGTCCCTTTGCATGTCCAGGTGCTCCAGGGTTCCCCGGCCGCCGGGACCGATGACGCCCGTGCCGTGGGCGTCGTCCACCAGGAGAAGGGCCCCGTATCGCCGGCAGGCGGCATGAATCTCCGGGATCGGCGCAAGGTCGCCGTCCATGCTGAAAACCCCGTCCGTCACCACCAGCGTCCGCCCGGCGGGGCGCCCGCCCGCCAGCAGGCGTTCCAGGTGCGCCACGTCCCCATGGGCGTAGATGCCGATTTCCGCGCCGCACAGGCGGCAGGCGTCAACAATGCTGGCGTGGTTGAGGGCGTCGCTCAACACCCGGTCTCCTTCGCCCGCCAGGCTGGAAATCACGCCGATATTGGCGCTGAATCCGCAGGCGAAGACCCGGGCCCCGGCCGTCTTTTTGAACCGCCGGAGGTCGTCTTCCAGGTCCCGGTACAGGGCCGTGTTGCCCGAAATAAGGCGGGACGCGCCCGCGCCCGTGCCCCACGCTTCAAGCGCCCGCGCCGACGCCCGCTTCATCCGGTCGTCGGCGGCAAGGCCCAGGTAGTCGTTGGAGCAAAAAAGGAGACACGGGCGCCCGTCCACGCGGACCCGCGTGGAGACGGGAGATTCCAGGACACGAACCGACCGGTAAAGGTCTTTTCGCTTCAGTTCCCCGATGGCGGCGGAAAAAAAGTCCGGCCAGGGCGTCCCTTTGTCATCCTGATCCACAGACTTCACCAATGGCCTTTTCCAGGGATTCAACAAGGAACTCGATTTCCTCGAGGGTGATCGACAAGGGGGGCATGAGCACGATCACGTCCCCCAGGTTCCTGAGGATCACGCCGTGTTGGCGGACGGCCATGCACACGCGGTGCCCCATCCTCGCCTTGACCGGAAACGGGGTCCTTTTCGCCGGGTCTTCAAAGATCTCCACGCCCGCGATCATTCCCCTCTGGCGGACATCGCCCACGGCCGGGATCTTTGAGAGGGATTCCAGCCCGTCTCGGAGGCGGTCGATCCGGGAAGGCAGGACCTCGAAGGTCCGGTCCTTCCGGAACAGATCGAGACTGGCGAGGGCCGCGGCGCAGGTCACGGGGTTTCCCGTGTAGGTATGCCCGTGAAAAAAGGTCTTGAGCCGCTCATAGTCATCCCAGAAGGCCTTGAACACCCGTTCCGTGCTGAGCGTGGCCGCCAGCGGCAGGTAGCCGCCGGTAATTCCCTTTCCCAGGCACAGGAAATCGGGCGTTACCCCTTCCTGCTCACAGGCGAAGAGGGTCCCTGTCCGGCCGAAACCGACGGCCACTTCGTCGGCGATGAGGAGCACGTCGTAGCGGGTGCACAATTCCCGGACCTTTTTCAGGTATCCCGGCGGGAAGGGGAGGATGCCGCCTGCGCCCTGGAGCAGCGGTTCCAGGATAACGGCCGCCGTCTCCCCGTGGTGCTTTTCGAGAATCCGCTCCATCCGGGAAGCGCAGAAGTCCGCCCCCTCGGACAGCGGCACGTGGTGTTCCAGGCAGTCCAGGTAGGGGGAGGGCGCCTTTAGGGTATCGAACAGGAGCGGGCCGTAAACCTGATGAAAAAGATCGATGCCCCCGACGCTGACCGCGCCGATGGTATCCCCGTGATATCCTTCCTTCAGGCAGATGAACCGGTTCTTTCGCGGTTTCCCCTGGTTGTGCCAGAACTGGAACGCCATCTTGACGGCGATTTCCGTTGCCGAGGAGCCGCATTCCGAATAAAAGACCCGGCTGAGATCGCCCGGCGCGGCCCGGACCAGGCGGTGGGCCAGCAGTGCGGCGGGCGGATGGGCCAGTCCCAGCAGGGTGGAATGGGCGACGGCGCGGAGCTGTTCGGCGGCGGCCCGGGTGATCTCCTCCCGGCCGTGGCCGTGGATATTGGCCCACAGGGACGAGACGCCGTCCAGATACCGGCGCCCGTCCATGTCGATCAGGTAGTTGCCCTCTCCTCTTTCGATGAAGAGGGGATCGTCCCCGGACCATTCTTTCATCTGGGTGAAGGGATGCCACAGGCATTCCCGGTCATAGCGGATAAGGTCTTCCCTGGAGATTGAACATGCGGTGTCCATTTTGATCCCTTTGTGCGGAAAAAGTCGTTGCATTTCCTGGATGCGACCCTAATTTATAGATACGGCACTCCCTTTTCAAGGGGTATTTGCCGGTGTATCCTTACCGGCGCCGTTTTGCGGAAACCTTTTCAAGGAACGCCCGGTTTTTTCATTTGGAAGGAAGGTGTCCGCCGAAGGGAAAATCTCCGGCGGCCCTCATGGATAACGGAGGGACGGAAAATGAAATGCGACAGGTGTCATGACGAGATCCCGGAAGGGGAGGAGATGGAGCGTTTCGGGCAGACCCTCTGCGAAGATTGCTACATGGACCTGCTTTCCCCGGCCAGGACCTGCGATCCCTGGGCGGTCCACAGCGCCAGGACCCTGGCGAAGGACGGGGCCGCGGTCCAGCTGAATCCCCTCCAGCAGCGCCTGCTGAACACCCTGGAAGAGAACGGGCCCACCGAACCCGGAGAACTCGCCCGGATGCTCGGGATCAAGGAGACCGACCTCGAGCGGGAGCTGGCGGCCCTGCGTCACATGGAGAAAATCCGCGCGGAACTGAAGGACGGGAGGAAACGGATCCGCCTGTGGGAAAACGATTCCTCCTGAAACGGAAAGGAACCGGGGATGAAACGGAATATATCCGTGACCGTGCTGGTGGAAAACACCGCGCGTGACCGGGGGACGATAGGGGAACACGGGCTGGCCTTCTGGATCGAAACCGGGTCCGCCCGGATCCTGTTCGACACGGGACAGGGCATGGCGCTGCCGAACAATGCAAAACGCCTTGATATCCCCCTGGACCGGACGGACGCGGTCGTTCTCAGCCACGGCCATTATGACCATACCGGCGGACTTTTACAGGTCCTGGCAGGGGCGCCCGGCGCGACGGTCCATGCCCATCCCGGGGTGTTTGACCCGAAATTCGCCCGGAATCCGGACGGAACGAGCCGGGCCATCGGCATGCCGGAGCCGGACGAGGCGGGCGTCCGGAAGCGGGCGCGGGACCTGGTTCTGAACCGCGGCCCCGTTGAAGTGGCGGACGGGATTTTCATCACCGGCGAAATCCCGCGTGTCACGTCTTTTGAAGACACGGGCGGCCCGTTTTTCCTGGACCCCGGCTGCACGCGCCCGGATCCCGTCCTGGACGATCAGGCCCTCTTTTTCGATACGCCCGCGGGCCTGGTGGTGATCCTGGGCTGCGCCCATGCGGGCGTCATCAATACCCTCCGCCATATCAGGGGCCTGGCCGGGGACCGTCCCGTCCATGCCGTGATGGGCGGGATGCACCTGGTCGCGGCCTCCCGCCGGCGCATGGACCGCACCCTGGAGGAATTGCAGGGGATCAATCCGGACCGCCTGGGCCCGGCCCATTGCACCGGCATGGCGGCGTGTGTCGCGCTGTGGACGGCCTTCCCGGGACGATGTTTCGCCTGCCGGGTGGGGACGAGAATCGAGGCGGCCTAACCGGTCCGGGGAGGCGCGCCGGTCCTCCCGGCGATCCGGAACTCATACCGGACGGTGGAGGCATGGTCCGGATCGGAATTGAACGTCCGTTCCAGGAACGTGACGCGGTCTTTGCGGTCGATGAAAAGGAGGGTGGAGGACCGGGTGCCGTAGGTGGGGCTGGAGATGAAAACGGGGGAAAGGATCCGCTCCCATTCGATCCCCATGCCCGTGTCCGGAAGATCCCGGTCCGGAGGCCGGGTCCGGTCGGCCAGCACACGGAAAAGCGCCTCCGGGTCCATATCGCCGCCCGCCGACAGGGCCTCCCGGAACATCTTTTTCGCCCGGCGCACCTTGGGCCAGGGGGTGTCCAGCAGCCGGTTGCTGAGCCCGTATATCCCCGGCGCCAGCCTGCGCCCCGTCCCTCCCCGGTTGGAATACCAGAAGACATCCCTCCCCTCTCCGAGGATCAGGTTGAACCCGTTGTATCGCCCGGCGGACGGGGCCAGCGCGTCGATGCAGGCCTGTGGGCTTTCGTCTCCCGTCAGGAAACCGGTCACCAGCCGCCCCCGTGAAGGGGCCTTTTCACGGAAGGAGGCGGGGTCCCGGTAATTGGTAACGGCCGCGAACCGCCCCGTTCGCGTGATCCCGAGCCAGGTTCCCCCGGCCTTGAGGTCCCGCCCGGCCAGGAGACCGGGCCGATCCTTCCAGAATGCCGCCGGCGCGGTGGGCCGCGCATAGAACTCGTCCCGGTTCGCGGCCGCCACCAGCCGGAAACGGGGATGGACGTCCACGGCGATGAGGATCAGGCACACGGGGCCCCTCCTTTCGGGGCGTCCATTTCCGAAAGAAGCCGCAACGCGGCCGTGCCGTCCCATGTGGCATCGAGGAAGGGGGCCCCGCCGTGCTTCCGCGCGATCCCCCCGTCCGAGGTCAGAGCGCTCAGGATGAACCCGCGTGCCGCCTCCGTGTCCCGGGGCGCCGATCCCATGAGGGCGAGCGCGCGGAGGCAGGTGTGTCCGTTTTTCATGTAGGAGGTGGTCCCGGGAAAAAAGCCGAATCCCCCGTCCGGGTTCTGGCACGCCCGGAGCCAGCGGACGAGGGCCTCGCGGGTCGTGGAGAGCGCGGAAGGATCACCGCCCGAAAGGTAGAGGGCCATCCACAGCTCATAGGCGGTCCGCCATTTTACATCCGGGTCCCGGACGGACGGGGAAACGAACCCCCCGGGCGCCCTGAGGCATTCCCGGATGATCCGTCGGCAGTAATAGCGCGTCAAAAGCCCCCGGGCCGAACGGAGCCGTTTCCGGACGAACCGCTCCGGCCATCCGGGCGGCGTTCCGGCCCCCGCTACCCGGCAGGACCAGAGGTATTCAAAGGCGGTCCTTTCGGTCCAGGTGTCCATATCTCCGATTTCCTCCAGGTGGCGGCGGAGGCGCTCCCCGCCCGACAGGGCCCGGAAATCCTCATCCAGGAAAGGGGCGAGGGCGTGAAGGATGCGCAGGGCGTGATAGGTATCCCGAACCGTTGCCGGAAGGCCGGGCGTGGCGCCGAACCCGCCGCCCGGTTTTCGGCGCGCCCGGACAAAAGCGGCTATTTTACGCGCGAACCGCATGCCGGATTTTCCACATCAGGGGACGCAACGTTGCTTCCTCCGGGTCTCCGGGGGGATCCGCGCCCCATGCACTGCTTGAGGCGCTCATGGAATCGAAAAAGGGCGGTCAGTTCCTCCCCTTCTTTTTCCCGGAGTTCCGCCAGCTTTTCCGGATCGATCCGATCGGAGATCTTCCGGCAGAGATAATTGACGCAGATCACGTGGCGGACCTTCAGGACACACCCGGTTTTTCCCAGAAAAAAACAGCTCCCCGGATCTGCTCTTTTCCCCGGGAAGCGAACCCCCATGAGGAGATTGATGAGGAGAAGCCAGCCGTCGTAATGGTTTTCCATGCCGGCGCCGCAGCATGATCCGCCTTCCTCAAGCTCGCACGCCGCGCACAGGGAGACGATGCCCGCCGCCGCCATGGTCCGCCGGGAGGCGGCCGCAAGGGTCTCCAGTTCCCGGAGGGAATCCGCCAGGCCCCCGTCACGAAGCAGCCGTTCCCCGAATCTCTGCCAGCGGTCCTCGGCCCAGGCGATCTTCTCTCCGATGGGGCTCGACAGGAGGGGACCCGCCCGGTTCATCCTTCCTTCTTCTTCCGCGCCCCGGTTTTTTTCCTGGATTTTTTCGCGCCGGAGCGGTTTTCGTCGTTTTTTCCGAAATTCTTGAGCCCTTCCGCCAGCTCCCTCAGCCTGCGGTCCACCAGATCGTTGATGCTCCCTTTCGGATATGCGCCGTCCGCCTTCCGGGTGCCGGCCTTTTTACCGGTCAGGATCTCGATTCCCTCGTCGATGGTCTTTACCGGGTACACGTGAAACCGGCCCTCTTCCACCGCGGCCACCACGTCCTTCCGGAGCATCAGGTCCTTTATGTTGCTCTCCGGGATCAGGACCCCCTGGCGACCCGTCAACCCCTTTCTCCGGCAGCAGTCGTAAAACCCTTCGATCTTCTGGTTGACCCCCCCGATGGCCTGGACCTCCCCTTTCTGGTTGATGGATCCCGTGACGGCCAGGTCCTGCCGGATGGGGACTCCCGACAGGCTGGAGAGCAGGGCGTAAACCTCCGTGGACGACGCGCTGTCCCCGTCCACGCCGCCGTAGGACTGTTCGAACGCGATGCTGGCGCTCATGGACATGGGTTTGTCCTGGGCGTATTTTTTTCGCAGGTATCCGGCGAGGATGAGCACCCCTTTGTTGTGGGTGCTTCCGGACAGGTCCGCCTCCCGTTCGATGTTGATGATTCCCGCGCGCCCCATGGACGTGGACGCGGTTATGCGGGAGGGCTTTCCGAACATGTGATCACCCGCCTGGTAAACGGCAAGGCCGTTGACCTGTCCCACTTCGGCGCCGTCCACATCGATCATCAGGGTCCCGCGGTCGATCATCTCCTGGATATGTTCCTCCACCATGCCGGCGCGGTAAATCCGGGCCTCGATGGCCCGCTGGACATGCCGCTCGCTCACCACCGCGTCGTCTTCCTGGCCGGCCCAGAAATCGGCCTCCCTCAGGAGATCGCTGATCTCGGGAAAACTGGTGGAGACCTTTTCCTGCCTCCCGGTCATCCGTACCGCCTGTTCCACCAGCGCCGCCACGGCGGTCCGGTCGAAAGGCTTCAGCCCGCCCCGGTCGGTCTCCGCCTTGATGAACCCGGCGAACTGCCGGATGCTCTCGTCGTTTCTGTCCATGGCGGTATCAAAGTCCGCACGGACCTTGAAGATTTTTTTCGTGTCCTCGTCATAGACCGAGAGGAGATGGTACAGGTACGGCTCGGAAACGACCACCACCTTGACATTCAGGTCGATGGGCTCGGGTTTCAGCCCGCTGGTGGTAAACAGGTAGAAGGGATCGTAGGTCTGAATCTCGAGTTTTTCGCTCTTGAGGGCCCGTTTGAACGCCGGCCAGACGCCCGGCTCGACAATGGCGTCCGGGAGATTGATCACCAGGTACCCGCCGTTGGCCCTGACAAAGGATCCGGCCTTGATCTTGCTGAAGTCGGTCCGCCACACGCCGGTCCGGTCCACGATCCGTTCAATGCTGCCGAAGAGGTTTCGATAGGTGGGATGATCCTCCACGATCACGGGCGGTCCTTTCTGGTCCTTGTTGTCCACCAGAAGGTTGACCCGGTACGGCTGGAACGGATCGCTTTCGGAGAGGATGGGGAGGATTCCCGGAACCATGGGCTGGGCCTGGGGCCTGAAGATCTGGAGATTATCCGCCATGTCTTCCAGAAAGGCGTCCAGGTAGGCCCGGACCGGCTTGCTCCTGAATTTCTTGGTGATCGGCTCCGCCAGCCGGGCGGCGTTTTCCAGGAACATGACCCGGTCCATCTTTTCGATCTTTTCCTGCACCTCTTTCTGGAGATCCCTGAGTTCGAGAAAGATCTGGTCGATCTGTTCTCTCAGCTTGGCATGCTTCTCCTTCATGGCCTCGAATTCATCCTTGGGGAAGCGTCCCCGTTCCACCATGGCCTCCACCTGATCGATATGCACGGGATTTCCGTCCACCAGGGGCATCACCTCGGGTCGCTTCACCTGGCCCACCTGGATGTCCACGAGGGCGAACCCTTCCTCCTTCACCTTCTCATCGAGACTCTTGAAAAAGCTTTTTCCCTTGCTTTCGTAGGTCTCCATGATCTCTTTTTTCAGGTTGATGTACTCCTGGCTTTCAAAGAGCTGCGGGATCTCCTTTTTCAGGGTCGTTACCAGATCGCCGACCGCCTTCTTGAAGAGACTTCCGGTCCCGTTTTTGAAGGAAAGCAGCAACGGCGTTTCCGGGTTTTCGAAATTGTTGACATAGCAGAGATCCCTGGGCGGGTGGTTCTCCTTCGACATCTCCCGGATCAACCGCCGGACCGTGGACATCCGCCCGGTCCCGGCCATGCCGGTGACAAACACGTTGTATCCGGGTTTGTCCATGCCCAGCCCGAACCGGAAGGCCTCGACTCCCCGGTTCTGTCCGACGATCTCTTTCAGCGGTTCAATTTCATCGGTGGTTTCAAAGGGAAGGCTCGCCGGATCCAGGCGCCAGCGGAGTTTCTCCACCGGGACCCGGGGATATGATTTTTTTCTGGGCATGTATCTGTCTCCTCCGGTTATCGGGTGCGCGGCGCTTTGGCCGGAAATCGGCCCTTTTCATCCCAAAAAGATGAAATTTTCGTCAAAGGGTCCCCGGCGCCGCAGCAGGTGGGCGAACGGCGCGGGCGCAACGATCAGGAAGGTTTCACGAATACCTTGACCTTCCGTGCCGTTCCCTCCCGCCACTTGGGCATCACCATGTCGAGGACCCCTTTCCTGAAGGTGGCCCGGATCTCTTCCACCCTTACGCGGCAGGGGAGACGGAACGCACGCGAAAAGGATGAAAAACTGCTTTTCACGCTCTGGTAATAGGTGTCTTCCCGGACCTGCCGGCTTCTTTTGACGCCCTTTATGGTCAAGAGCGTGTCATTGGTGATGGAGACATCCAGGTCTTCCGGCGCAACCCCTTCCAGGACCGCCTTCACCACGACGGCATCCTCGGTCTCGGAGATATCGATCCGGAAGCCCTCGGAGACCTGTCTCAGGAAGGAACTCATCCCCAGGTAGGGCCTGGAACAATCAAAGAGACGATTGATCTCCCGCCTCAGCTTGTCCATCTCCCGGTTCTTCCACAGGATCAGTTCGCTCATGACGACGCCTCCTCTACGTGTGGATCCGCGTTCAGGTCCGGACCGCCACGGATCCTTTCGTTCCTGCGGGCCGT
>CAZCVB010000033.1:0-6546 GCA_964501805.1 uncultured Desulfobacteraceae bacterium
TGTAGGAAAAACTTGTTGACATTTTCAAAGACTTTGTGATAAAGATCACAAAATTTCTTCACCCGGGTCAGGACCGCCGATTCCGGGAACCCAGTGCACGGAAACACGGAGAAAGGTCCGTGGATAAAGACCTGAAAAAATCCATCAAGACACTGGGTTACCTCAGTACCATCGGCCTGGCCATGGCCCTTTCCATCGCCATCGGGGCGGTGGCGGGCGTTTATATTGACGGGAAACTGGGAACCCGTCCATGGTTTTCCTTCATCTGCCTGGGGCTGGGGATCGCCGCGGCCTTCAGGAATCTTTACATCCTTTATAAAAAGGCGAAGGACCTGTAACCGGATGGAATGGGAAGCGCTCAGCAGGCGGTTGAGGACCGGAAACTGGATCACCCTCGGGATCCTGGGATGCGCCAGTCTCCTCTTCATGGACGCCGCCTTTACCCGCGGCGTCATCCTCGGGGGCCTGCTGATCATTGCCAACTTCAACGTCCTGCAGCGCACCATCCGCCGCTCCTTTTCCCCGGACGGGCGGATGAAAAGCAACAAGCTGGCCATTGTGGCGAAATACTATTTCAGGCTGGCGGTTCTCGGGATCATCATACTGATCGCCATTGCCAGCGGCCGGGTAAGCCCCGTGGGGTTGACCGTCGGGCTTTCGATCGTGGTGATCAGCATCGTCCAGACGGGGATCCGGAACGCCTGGAAGACATCATCTGGGGAGGCATGATACATGGAGCATCCTTTTTTCTTTATCGACGCATTCCTGTCGTCCATCGGCTTTGAACACGCCCACGAATGGTCCCACGTCACCCATTCATGGCTGGTCATGATCCTGATGCTGATACCCGCGATCCTCTTCACCCGAAGGATCAGCACGGTCCCCCGGAAGGGACAGAATTTCCTGGAGGTGATCATCGACGGGATGGAGAACTTCATGGTGGAAATCACCGGGCCGGAGGGGCGGTTCTTTTTTCCGTACATCGCCAACATTTTTCTGTTCATCCTGGTAGGAAATCTCATCGGCCTGGTCCCGGGATTCAACTCTCCCACCGCCAACCTGAACACCACCCTTTCCATGGCGATCCTGACGTTCATCCTCACCCATATCATCGGGGTCAAGTTTCACGGGCCCAAGTACCTCAAGCATTTCCTGGGACCCGTCTGGTGGCTGGCCCCGCTCATGTTTCCCATCGAGGTGATCGGTCACTTCGCCCGCATCATGTCCCTGAGCGTCCGGCTTTTCGGGAATATCTTCGGAAAGGAGATGGTCCTCACCATCCTGTTCACCCTGGCGGGTCTTTACCTGGCGCCCCTGCCGATCCTCTTCCTGGGAATCCTGGTGAGCTTCATCCAGGCCCTCGTGTTCATGCTCCTGTCGATCATGTATTTCGTGGGCGCCATGGAGGAGGCCGAATAGAAGACGCTTCATCCGGCGCCCGGGCGGACCCGGGCGCCTCGTCATTACAAGGAAGAAGGCCACTAACCCAAAGGAAAAGGAGGTTCAGATGTCAAGGAAAACGTTAATCGGGTACTTAACAGCGGTTCTGGTGCTTGGGATGGCCTCGATGGCCCTGGCCGGCGACGAGGCGGTGAAGGCCGCCGGGCTGTGGGTGTTCTTCGGTATCGCCATCGCCTGCGGCGGCGGCATCGGGTTTGCCGCCCTGGGAACCGGCATCGGCATGGGGAACGCCATCAACGGCGCCCTCCAGGGGACGGCCCGGAATCCCGAGGCCGGCGGGAAGATCATGACCACCATGATCATCGGCCTGGCCCTGATCGAATCCCTCTGTATCTACGCCCTGGTCATCTGCTTTATCATGGTATTCAAGATTCCGGACATGGGCGCGCTGTTCACCAAGATCCTGGAAAGCCTGTAACATCAAAACCTAACCAACCGGGAGGGCCTGTTTACAGGCCCTCTTTTATGTTTTGCCATGTGCATTATTTCACAGCAAGATGGAAAGACCGTTGGAAAAGACCCGGCCGGGGGCCGGGTCCTCCCCGAAACCAGGCAGGTTGTTTCATGAAAGAATGCAAGTGCAAGATCCCTTCCCCCACCATTGAGCGCCTGGCGCTCTACACAAGGCCCCTGGAAACACTTCAGAGGGACGGGGCCCCGGTCATTTCCTCCGGGAAGCTCGCCAAGCTGTGCGGCGTGAACGCGGCCCAGGTCCGGAAGGATCTGGCCTACTTCGGGGAGTTCGGGGTCCGCGGGGTAGGGTATGACGTCAGGAACCTGCTGAAGGAGATCAAGACCATCCTGGCGACCGACCGGGAATGGGCCCTCTGCATCGTCGGCATGGGAAACCTGGGCCACGCCCTCCTGGACAACGGAAATTTCAGAAAGCGGGGATACCGCTTTGTGGCCGCCTTTGACAATGACCCCGAAAAGGTGGGGGAAAAACTCTCCAACGGCCTGACCATCGAGCCGATATCACAGATCCGGGAACGGGTCACGGCGCACCGGATCGAGATCGGGATCATCACCACCCCGCCGGACCAGGCCCAGCGCATCTCGGACCTGCTCATGGACGCGGGTGTGAAGGCCATCCTCAACTTCGCGCCCATCCAGATCCGGTCTCCCGAGTGCTGCGAGGTGGAGAACGTCGATTTCACCGTCAACCTCGAGAACCTGGCCTACCACCTGGCCAAGGTCCTGTGAGGCCCCCGCCTCACCCCTGCAGCACCTTTTTCAGGAACCGTCCCGTGTGGGACGCGGCGACGGCCGTGATCTCCTCCGGTGTCCCGGTTGCCACCACCTGCCCGCCCGCGTCCCCCCCCTCGGGACCCAGATCGATGATGTGATCCGCCGCCTTTATCACGTCCATGTTGTGCTCGATCACCAGGACCGTATTTTTCCGTTCCACCAGGTGGTTCAGGACCTCCAGGAGCTTCCGGATATCATCAAAATGAAGGCCCGTGGTCGGCTCGTCCAGGAGGTAGAGGGTCCTTCCGGTGCTGCGCCGGCTCAGTTCCCTGGAGAGCTTGATCCGCTGCGCCTCTCCGCCCGAAAGCGTGGTGGCGGGCTGCCCCAGTTTGATATAGCCGAGGCCCACGTCCACCAGGGTCTTCAGCTTGTTCCGGATCCTGGGAATGGTGTTGAAAAAGGCGAAGGCCTGGTTCACGGTCATATCCAGGACGTCGGCGATGGTCTTCCCCTTGTACCGGATCTCCAGGGTGTCGCGGTTGTATCGGAGCCCCCCGCACACCTCGCAGGTCACATAGACGTCCGGGAGAAAATGCATCTCGATCTTGAGGATACCGTCTCCCCGGCACGCCTCGCAGCGCCCCCCTTTCACGTTGAAGCTGAACCTCCCGGGCCGGTAGCCCCTCATGCGGGACTCGGGAAGCATGGAGAAGAGGTCCCGGATATGGGTGAAGGCGCCGGTATAGGTGGCGGGGTTGGACCGCGGGGTCCTTCCGATGGGGCTCTGGTCGATATTGACCACCTTGTCGATATGGTGGATGCCGTCGACCCGGCCCACCCGGCCCACCCGGTCCCTGGAGCGGTAAAGTCTCCGCCCCAGGGCCGGGTAGAGGATGCCGTTTACCAGGCTGCTCTTTCCCGACCCCGAAACCCCGGTCACACAGGTAAACACGCCCAGGGGGATCCGGACGGAGATATTTTTGAGGTTGTTCTCCCGCGCCCCTTCGATCACGATGGCGTGCCCGCTGCCTTTCCGGCGGGATGAAGGCACGGGAATGGCCTTCCGGCCCGACAGGTATTGTCCCGTCAGCGACGCCCGGTCCCGGCGCAACGCCCTCGGCGTTCCCTGGAAAACCACCCGGCCCCCTTTCAGGCCGGCGCCGGGACCCATGTCGATCACGTGATCCGCGGCCAGGATGGTCTCCGCATCGTGCTCCACCACCAGGACCGTGTTTCCCAGGTCCTTCAGGTGACGCAGGTTCTCCAGCAGCCGGAGGTTGTCCCGCTGGTGGAGACCGATGCTCGGCTCGTCCAGCACGTACAGGACGCCCGCAAGACCGGAGCTGATCTGCGTGGCCAGCCGGATCCGCTGGTCCTCCCCTCCCGAGAGGGTTCCGGAAGGACGATCAATGCTCAGGTAGTCGAGCCCCACGCTTTTCAGGAATCCCAGCCGTTCCCGGATCTCCTTCAGCACCCGCCGGGCGATGGCCTGTTCCCTGGGTCCCAGCTCAAGATCCCGGAAAAAATCATGCGCCTTCTCCACGGAAAGGGCCGTGATCTCGTGGATCGCCTTTCCCCCCACCCGCACCGCCAGGCTGACGGGACCGAGCCGCGCCCCGCCGCATTCGGGACAGGGCCGGATCCCCATGTACCGCTCGATCTCCTCCCGGACCTGGTACGAGTCCGTTTCGCGGTACCGCCGCTCCAGGTTCGGAATGATCCCCTCAAAGGGCCGGGTATAGGAATATCTCCGGTCGTCTTTTTCAAAGTAAAACGCGATTTCCTCCCGTCCCGACCCGTACAGGAAGGCGTGTTGGACCGCCTCCGGCAGGGTCTCGAACGGGGCATAGGCATCGATGCCGTAATGCCGGCACAGGGAATCGAGCATCTGCCGGAAATAGACCGAATGCCGGTTGGCCCAGGGCGCGACGGCGCCTTCCCGGAGGGACCGGCCGGGATCCGGGATGATCAGGGCCGGATCGAAATAGCGGCGGGTGCCCAGGCCGCCGCATTCCGGGCAGGCGCCCCGCGGGTTGTTGAAGGAGAACATCTGGGGGGTGAGTTCCGGCACACTGAAACCGCACCGGTGACACGCGGCCTGCTGGCTGAAAAAAATCTCTCCCTCCCCTGCCACGTCCACGAGCGCGGTTCCGCCCGACAGGGACAGGGTGAGCTCCATGGAATCGGTCAGCCGCCGCCGGATCCCCTCCTTTACCACCAGCCGGTCCACGATGACGCAGATGGTGTGCTTGCGGTTCTTTTCCATGGAGATGTCATCTTCGATGAGATGGACCTCCCCGTCCACCCGGACCCGGGTGAACCCGTCCTTGCGGAGACGGTCCAGGAGCCGCGCGTGGGTCCCCTTCCGTCCTTCCACCAGGGGGGCCATGACCTGGATGCGGGTGCCCTCCTCCAGGGCCATGATCCGGTCCACGATCTGCTGGGTCGTCTGGGGGCGGATCTCCAGCCCGCATTGGGGGCAGTGGGGCCGGCCGACCCTGGCGAACAGGATCCGAAGATAATCGTAGATCTCCGTGACCGTCCCCACCGTGGAGCGGGGGTTCCGGCTGGAATTGCGTTGCTCGATGGCGATGGCCGGGGAAAGTCCCTCGATGGAATCCACGTCGGGTTTTTCCATCTGTTCCAGGAACTGCCGGGCATAGGCCGACAGGGATTCCACGTACCTCCGCTGCCCCTCGGCATAGATGGTGTCGAAGGCCAGAGAGGATTTCCCCGATCCGGAGAGCCCGGTGATGACCACCAGCCGGTTCCTCGGGATATCCAGCGACACGTCCCTGAGGTTGTGCTGGCGGGCCTTCCGGATTTTAATGTAATCCATCACCATGGAATACTGTGCCCTGTTTATCCTTTATCCGTTCGCCGCTCATTGCCGAAGCGTCTCCTGTTTTCGGCCATTTCGGCGGCGGTCCGGACGGCGGCCCGAAGGCTGGCGGCATCGGCCTTTCCCGTGCCCGCGATATCATAGGCGGTCCCATGATCCACGGAGGTCCGGATGATGGGAAGCCCCAGCGTGACATTCACACCGTCGGAAAAATGGAGGAGCTTGAGCGGGATGAGCCCCTGGTCATGGTACATGCAGACCACCGCGTCGAACCGGCCGGAGGCCGCCTTGAAAAAGAGGGTATCCGCGGGCAGGGGCCCCGCCACCCGGTAGCCCGCCTCCAGGGCCTGCCGCACGGCGGGCGCGATGATGGTCTCTTCCTCCGTGCCGAACAACCCTTCCTCCCCCGCGTGGGGGTTGAGCGCCGCCACGGCCAGGGAGGGGTCTTCAAGGCCGAAATCCTGCCGGAGCGCGGCGGACGTGACGGAGATCACCCGGAACACCCCTTCCCGGGTCAGCAGGCCGGGCACCTCCCTGATGGCCCGGTGGATGGTCACCAGGACCACCCGCAAGCGCTCCCCCATGAGCATCATCACATGGTCTTTCGTTTTCGTCAGGTGGGCGAGCAGCGGGGTGTGACCGTCGTAGCGGTATCCGGCCCGGTGCATCAGGACCTTGCTGACAGGGCAGGTCACCATGGCGGCGATGGATCCGGCCATGCACATCTCCACCGCCCGGATGATATACCGAACCATGGCCTTCCCTCCCTCCACCGTGGGCGTTCCGGGCCGGAACCACTCCTGTTCCAGCCGCGAGAGGGCCATGACGTGGATCACGCCGGGATCGTTCCGGACCGCCTCCGGACCCGGGACGATGCGGAGGGAAAGATCCCCGGACAGGGCGGAGATCGCCGCGGCGAGGACGCCGGGATCGCCTATGACCATGGGCCTGCAACACCGGTGGAGGTCTCCGCCGGTCAGTGCCTTGACGATGATCTCGGGCCCGATGCCCGCCGGATCTCCCATGGTAATGCCGATAACAGGTCGCTGGGTCAT
>CAZCVB010000033.1:6646-14687 GCA_964501805.1 uncultured Desulfobacteraceae bacterium
CACGGGAAGGGTTCCGAAAATGCCCAAAACGGCGCAGACCCTGCCGGTTCGCCGGTTGAGGGCAGGGGCCAGGCCCCGGCGGCTACGGCCTTCTGCGCTCCCGCATGGGACACACATTCGACCCGGGAGTATATCGGCATGTGGATACCGGAGTCAAATCAGGCTGTCGACCCTCCGGGCGATGGCAAGGGCCGCGGTCAGGCCCGGGCTGTCCACGCCGAGGAGGTGGATCAGGCCGGCGTGCAGGGCATCCGGCGCCACGACGAAATCCGGGTGTCCCCCGAGCCTCGCCTGGATCCCGGCCTGGTGCCAGCGGAGATCCTCTTTCCGAAGGCCCGGGAAAAAAGGCCGGACCGCCCGGACAAAGACCTCCGGGCCCACGGTGGGACCCGCCGCCGGGTCCCGTTCGCCCGCGGGAACGAGCTTCGGTCCGATGATCACGGTGGATCCGATGTCCGGGGAGTCCCCGAGACGCCCGAAGGTCGGGGTCAGATGGACCCCCACCGTGAAATGGCGGCCGCGCGGCGTCTCCACGGTTGTCGGGGTGGGATAAACGTTCATCCCCGACATGCGCAGCCGGGGCCGGCCGTGCCCGTAAAACCGGTACGACTCCCCTCTCACCGGGTCCGGCTCAAATGGGGATCGGGGATTAAACAGCCGCGCCATGCGGGCCGCGTCGGTCCCGGCGGCGTTGATGACCCGCTCCGCCCGGACCCGGTCCGTCTTCCCGTCACGGTACCGGATTTCCATGCGGATGGCCGCCCCGTCCGGCCGCAGCCCGGTGACCTCCGTCCCGGTCAGGGTATGCACCCCGTTTCGGGACGCCAGGGCATGAAGGCGATAGACCAGGGTGACGGGATCGACGATGCCGGCCGAAGGGACGAGGAGCGCGGACACGGCCTTTACATTGGGTTCCAGGTGCCGCACCCGGCGGCCCGGGATCTTTTCCACGCCGGAAACGCGGTTCTCCCGGGCGCGCCTCAGGTAGATATCGAGGACGTCGTCCTCCCCGGTGTCAGCGGCCACCACGATCTTTCCCGTCCGGAGCGCCGGGACCCGGTACCGATCGCAGAATTCATAGAGCAGGCGGTTTCCCTCCACGCACAGATCCGCCTTGAGCGGACGCGTCTCCCGGTCGTAATAGATCCCCGAATGGATCACGCCGGAATTCCGGAACGACTGATTTTCGCCCTCGGTGATTCCCGGGTTCCGCTCAAACAGAAAGACGCCCTTGCGACTTTTTGAAATCTCCCGGGCCACCGCGCACCCGACAACGCCCCCGCCGATTACGGCGACTGGGATCTCGCTCACCAACGACAGCTCCTTCCTGTAACCGGGACAAACATTTTCCGGCTTTTACCCCATCCCCCACGGCCGGTCAAGCCACGGCCCCGCTCACAGGGGGGCCGAAATTTCCTGTTCCCGTTTCAAGACAACCATGGCATCATGGATGAAAAAAGATGCCGTTCCACCGTTACTTTCCGGAAAAAAACCCGCGTTTTCCTTTCCGCCCATGACGGATATTCCGTCCGCGCGGAAAAAATCGGGAGATAAGCGGATGGCCGTTCCCGCACGCTTTATCAAAACCGCGATCCTGCTCCTTTCCCTGGTCCTCCTGCGCCCCGCCCCGGCCCCGGCGGCCGGGATATTCAGGGTTGCCAGCTACAACGTGGAGAACCTTTTTGACCTTGCCCTGGACGGGACGGAGTATCCGGAGTACGTTCCCAACGGCCGGTTCGGCTGGACAAGGCAAACGGCGGCACTCAAGTATGCCCACATCGCCAGGGTCATACGGGACCTCTCCGCCGACGTGGTGGCCCTCCAGGAGGTGGAATCCCGGCGGGCGCTCACGGCGCTGCAGGGCCGCCTGAAGGCCATGGGGGCCGATTATCCCTATCTGGCCATTACCCGGACCGGAAACGCCCCGGTCCGCTGCGCCCTGCTCTCCCGGTTTCCCGTTGTCACGGAGGAAGATGTCCCGGTGGCGCGCCCCCTTGCAAGGCCGATCCTCCGGGTGACGCTGGATGTGGACGGGGCCCGCCTGGTCCTTTTCGTCAATCACTGGAAATCGAAACACGGACCCGAAAGCATGCGAATCGCCTGCGCGCGGGCACTCAGAAAGGCCGTCGACCGCCTGAAACCGGACGCGGACATCGTGTTGACGGGCGATTTCAATTCCGATTACAACGAGTATATCACCTTTCGGAAAAACGGGAGGCTGAACGACACCGGCGGCATCACGGGCATCAATCACATCCTGGGCACCGTCCGGGGGGCCCGGCTGGTGGACGAAAAGACGCTCGTCCGCCAGGTCTCCAACCGGTATTTTTACAACCTGTGGCTTGAAATCGAAGAAAAACGACGGTGGTCCTATAATTTTTTCGGGAAGAAAGGAAGCCCCGACAACATGATCGTCTCCCGGGGACTTTACGACGGCAGGGGAATTTCCTATGTGGACGGATCGTTCGGCCGGTTCATGGCGGACTACCTGTTCAGGGAGCGGGCCGTTTACCGGTGGCAGCGGGCCCGGAGAGGGAAGGGCCGGCACCTGGGCAAGGGATACTCGGACCACCTGCCGATCTTCGCCTCCTTCGCCGCCGGCCCCTTCCGGTAGGGAGATCCTACCGGTTTCTCTTGAAAATGCTGATGAGCCCGTGGAGCGTCAGGAATTTTTCCACGTGATCGATGGTTTCGGAGACATCGCAGATCACCGGGGCGAGCCCTCCCGTGGCCACGACCACGGGGTCTTCCCCGGACTCCCGTTTCATGCGGTTGACGATCCCGTCCACCAGCCCCGCGTATCCGTAAATAATCCCCACGTTCATGCTGCTGATGGTGTCCCGGGCGATGACGGTCTTCGGTTTGCTGAAGATCTCCACCCTCGGCAGCTTGGACGCCTTCTGGAAAAGGGCCTCGCAGGAGATCAGCACGCCGGGGGAGATGGCCCCGCCGATATACGCCCCTTCCCGGGAGATGTAGTCAAAGGTGGTGGCGGTTCCGAAATCGACCACCACGAGGGCCGACCGGTATTTTTCGTAGGCGCCCACCGAGTTGACGATGCGGTCCGCTCCCACCTCCCGGGGGTTGTCGTATTGAATCGGCATCCCCGTCTTCAGGCCCGGCCCCACCACCATGGGCCGCATCTCGAAATAGCGGCGGCAGAACTCCTCCACGCTGTTCAGCAGGGGGGGGACCACGCACGAAATGATGATGTCCGTCACATCTCCGAAGGCCATGCCGGCGGGCTGGAAAAGATTGCTCACCAGGATCCCGAGCTCATCCGGCGTGATCTCCCTTTCGGTCCTGATCCTCCAGTGGCAGAGGATCCGGTCCTCTTCGGCCAGTCCCAGGACGATATTGGTGTTTCCGATATCGATGCAGAATAACATGCCGTCATTGTCCTTTATCGAGCGGCCGGCCCCGGAGATCCCGGAACGGGACGGGAGGTGTCACGAAACGGTCCCATCCTCCGCGCGGCCCCGCTTGATGGCGTCGATCATCCGGGCCGTTTCAACGGCCATGCCCACGTTATGCACCCGGACCAAGCTGGTGCCGTTCATGATGCCGGCGGCCACCGTCGCCATGGTCCCCGTGGCCCTTTCATCCGCGGGCCGGTCCAGGACGTGGCCGATAAAGGCCTTGTTGGAAGACCCCAGCAGGAGCGGCCGACCCAGCGCACGGAACCGGGACAGGTCCCGGATGATCCGGAGGTTGTCGTCAAAGGTCTTGCCGAAACCGATGCCCGGGTCCACCATGACCAGGTCCTCCCGCACGCCCGCCGCCACGGCGCGGCGCACGGCGTCCGCCAGGAATTCGAATATCTCGGAAATAAGATCCCGGTACACGGGACGGTCCTGCATGTCCTGCGGCGTTCCCTTCATGTGCATGAGGACCACCGGGACGCCCGCCTCCGCGGCCACCTGCCCCATGCGGGGATCGAACCTCAGCGCGCTGATGTCGTTGATGATGGAGGCCCCGGCCGCCAGGGCATCCCGGGCCACCTCGCTCTTGTACGTATCGATGCTGACGGGGATATCCAGGGCGCGGGAAAGATCGCGGATGACCGGGACCACCCGGTCCGACTCCTCCCGCGCGGAGATCTTTTCCGCATAGGGCCGGGTGGATTCCCCGCCCACGTCGATGATATCGGCGCCCTGCCCGGCCATCTCCAGGCCGTGGGCCACGGCCCGGTCCGGATCAAAATAATGGCCGCCGTCCGAGAAGGAATCCGGCGTCACGTTGAGGATCCCCATGACATGGGTCCGCCGGTCCAGGTCCAGGACACGGGTTCCCCAGCTCATTCTGAATCCCACCTGTCCATTCCTCCTGTTTCGTTCTCCGCATCCTCCGGAGGCCGTACCGCAGGCCGCCGTTTCCAAAACCGTCGGGGGATGATACCGGGGCAGACCGGTCATCGGGCCGAAGCGCCCCGGCGGATTTCAGGCCTCCCCGGCGGAAGGGGCGGAAGCGTCTCCCGCCATGATTTCATCGATATCCGCCGCGTCGAGGGTCTCTCTCTCCAGGAGGGCCTCCGCCATCCGGTGGAGGATCTCCTGGTTTTCCTTCAGCATTCCCTTCGCCTTGTCGTAAGCGGCGTTCACGATGTTTCTGACCTCCCTGTCGATGTTCTGCGCCGTGAGCTCACTGTAGTCCCGGTGCTGGGCGAATTCCCTTCCCAGGAATATCTGCTCTTCGTTTTTTCCGAAAGAGAGCGGCCCCAGCTCATCGCTCATCCCGTATTCACATACCATTTTCCGCGCCAGCTCGGTGGCCCTTTCGATGTCGTTCCCCGCTCCCGTGGTCTGCATCTCGAGAACAAGCTCCTCGGCCGCCCTGCCGCCCATGAGGATGGCGATATTGTCCAGCAGGTAATCCTTCGGGTAGGTGTGTTTTTCGTCTATCGGAAGCTGCTGCGTGAGGCCCAGGGCCCTGCCCCTCGGGATGATGGTCACCTTGTGAATGGGATCGCTCTTCGGCAGGAGTTTCGCCACCAGGGTATGCCCGGCCTCGTGGTAGGCCGTGACCCGCTTTTCGTCCTCGCTGATGATCATGCTTTTCCGTTCGGCGCCCATCATGACCTTGTCCTTGGCCTCTTCCAGGTCCGACATCTCCACGCGGTCCTTTCCCCGCCTTCCCGCCATGAGGGCCGCCTCGTTCACCATGTTTTCAAGGTCCGCGCCCGTAAACCCCGGCGTTCCCCTCGCCAGGACGGAGGCATCCACGTTCTCGTCCACCAGTTTCTTCCCCAGGTGCACCTTCAGGATACCTTCACGGCCCCTGAGATCCGGGACCGGCACCACCACCTGCCGGTCAAAACGGCCGGGCCGCAGCAGGGCGGGATCCAGCACGTCGGGCCGGTTGGTGGCCGATATGAGGATCACCCCCTCGTTGGATTCGAAACCGTCCATTTCCACCAGGAGCTGGTTCAGGGTCTGTTCCCGCTCGTCATGACCGCCGCCCAGGCCGGCCCCCCGGTGCCGGCCCACCGCGTCGATCTCGTCGATAAAGATGATACAGGGCGCATTCTTCTTCCCCTGCACGAACAGATCCCGGACCCTTGACGCACCCACGCCGACGAACATCTCCACGAAATCCGACCCGCTGATGCTGAAAAACGGCACATCCGCCTCTCCCGCAATGGCGCGGGCCAGCAGGGTCTTGCCGGTCCCGGGCGCCCCCATCAGGAGGACCCCCTTGGGGATGCGGCCGCCCAGGCGGGTGAACTTCTTGGGATCACGGAGAAAATCAATGATTTCTTCCAGCTCCTCCTTGGCCTCCTCGATCCCGGCCACGTCGTTGAAGGTGACTTTCTCCTGCGAGTCGGTCATGAGCCGCGCCCGGCTCTTGCCGAACGACAGGGCCTTTCCCCCGCCCACCTGCATCTGCCGCATGAAGAATATCCATACCCCGATCAGGAGGAGCATGGGAACCCAGGAGAGAAAAACGTGGAACCAGGAGGAATCCTCCCGGGGTTTTGCGATGATCTTGACGCCTTTGCTCCGCAAAAGTCCGATTAACTCGGGATCCTTGGGCGCAAACGTCCGGAAGGGCCCCTGTGAGGAGATGCCCGAGATATTGTCTCCCTGAACGGTGACCTGGGTCACATTGCCGCTCTCCACCATGGCCAGGAAATCACTGTAGCTGATGGAGAGGCTGCCCTTCCCGGGCTGCTTGAATATCTGGAACAGCATCACCATCATCAGGCTGATCACCAGCCATAGCGCAAGATTTTTATAAAATGGATTCAATTTGAGATACCCTCCATGAAATTACCGCGGACGGCTTCATATCCGGCCACCCGCTCCGCTCAAGGCCTTTTTTGCAGGGTCCGGCATCAGCATAAACCTTTTTTATAAACCATAATAATGGAAAATGCCATAAATTTGTTCCCGTCACGGTCGCTCCGGCCGGGGCCTGGGGGAAGACGGCGCTCGGCGGGAGCTGCGGGAATGACCCGGAACAATAGAAGAGAGATTCAGGGCGGGACAGAACCCGGGGTTCCGGAATCAGCGGGAGCGATTTATCCTCCCGTGTCCTTCGAATCCCGGGTCAGCCGGCGGACCAGGGTCGTGGCAAAATTCTTGAAAAAAAGAAACTGGATCGATTTGGAGAGGCGGTCCACGAAGGTCGGCTTGATTTCCATCAGGATGCAGTCCGTGTCCGCGATGACCGTGGCAAAGCGGGCCTGGCCCGCGATATAGGCCATTTCGCCGAAACATTCACCGTCACCGATGACCGCGATCTCCTCGTCGCCTTTCATGATTTTCAGCTTCCCGCTGAGCACGATATAGAACGTGTCCGAGATCTCCCCCTCGGCAACGACGATATTTCCCACCGGGACCCGGATGATGCTGTTGGCCTCCACCAGCTCGGCCACCTGCTCCCGGGTGAAATTGTGAAAAAACGGGACATGGTGCACATAGTCGACCACCTCCCCGGTGTCCTCGTCCCGGAACACCACACCGGTCAGGCCCCTCAGCGCGACCCGCAGTTCGTCGGCAAAGGCCATGCAGCTCTGATACCGCTCCTTCACGTCTTTCGCCAGGGCCTTGCCGACGATCTGCTCCAGTATCTCGGGGAGATCCGGCCGGATCTTCAACATGGGTTCCGGTTCCTTGTTGATGATCTTGTACATGATGGTGAAGTGATTATCCCCTGGAAAGGCCCGCTCGCCGGTCAGCAGTTCATACATGACGCATCCCAGGGAAAAGATATCGGTCTGGAGCCCCACGATCCCGTCTTCGGCCTGCTCCGGCGACATGTAGCTGGGGGTTCCCATCACGCCCAGCTCGGCGGTCTTCCCGATCATCTGCGCGATGCCGAAATCCGTGATCTTGACGGCCCCCTCCCTGTTCAGCATGATATTGGAGGGCTTGATATCCTTGTGAATGACGCCCTTGCGGTGAGCGTAATCCAGGGCGTTACAGGCGCTGAAGACGATCTCCACGGCGCGGGCCGGCGGCAGGAGGGCGTCCTTGACGCAGAATTTCTTCAGGGTGGGACCGTCCACGTATTCCAGGGTCAGGTAACAGAAATCCTTGTAGATGTCGGCGTCATAGACCGCCACGATATTGGGGTGGCTGAGCATCCCCGCGGACTGGGCCTCCACAAAAAACCGCTCGCGCCCCCTGTCGGAGGTAGGACGGGACATCTTGATGGCCACGAGCCGCTTGATGTAACGGTCTTTCCCCAGATAGACCACGGCCGCGCCGCCTTCGCCCAGTTTCCGGATGATTTCATAACGGCCGATGGTCTTCAGGTCGGCCAGGCCGTCCATGAACGTTTTGTCAAAGGGTGAATATGGCATTCTCTTCCTTCAGGTAAAAGGCATGTTCCGTTTTACAGGAAACTAAAGTCTTACAGAATGCGCCGGAATGTCAAGTGAAATTCCCGGCGGCAAAGGCCTGGAGCGGAGTCGTAACCTGATCCATGCCGTCACGTCCCTCGGGAAATCGGAACGGTCTTTTTAAAGTTGATCGCCGGGGTGAGACGGGTGATCCGCCGGGCGGTTACACGGAGGAACCGGAAGGCGATGATACAG
>CAZCVB010000034.1:0-7125 GCA_964501805.1 uncultured Desulfobacteraceae bacterium
GTTCCTCCTGACCGATCAGGTCCGGCTGTTCGGCCGCTGCAGCAAATGCAACGGCCGGTTCCGGATCGAACCCGCCCCCGCCTCCCCGGACGGGGCCGTCGCCTGGCAAGTAGGAGACGTCATCGCCAACCGCTATGAAGTCCGGGCCCTCCTCGGAGAAGGGGGCATGGGGACGGTCCACCTGGTCCATCACAGGGACTGGAATATCGACCTGGCGGTGAAATCCCCCCGGCCCGGCATCCTGTCCCGGGCCGGGGGCGCGGAGAACTTCGAGCGGGAAGCCGAGACCTGGGTCGGCCTGGGGCTCCATCCCCACACGGTCAGCTGCTACTATGTCCGGCGCCTCGGCGGCATCCCGCGGGTCTTCGCCGAATTCGTGCCCGGAGGGAGCCTGTCCGACTGGATCCGCACCGGGAAGCTCTACGCCGGGTCCCGGGCAACGGCCCTGGAACGGATGCTGGACATCGCCGTCCAGTTCGCCTGGGGACTCCACTACTCCCACGAGACATCCCTGATCCATCAGGACGTCAAGCCCGCCAACGTGATGATGACCCCCGGCGGGATCGCGAAGGTCACCGATTTCGGCCTGGCAAGGGCCCGGCCCATGGCCGGCGGTCCCGGGACCGACGGAGCGGGAACCGTGGTGGTGGACAAGGTGGGCATGACCCCGGCCTATGCCTCGCCCGAACAGGCGTCGGGCGGATCCCTGACCCGGCGGACCGACCTGTGGTCCTGGGGCGTCAGCATCCTGGAGATGTTTACCGGCGAAGTGACATGGCCTTCCGGAACGGTGGTGGCGGGGGCGCTGGACGCCTACCTGGCGTCCGGACCGGAACGGGAAGGGATTCCCCCCATGCCGGAGGGCCTGGCCGCGCTCCTGCGCCGCTGTTTCCAGGAAGACCCGGACGGGCGGCCCCACGACATGGCCGGGGTCGCGGAGGACCTGTTTGCCGTTTACCGCGAGACCACGGGGAAGGACTATCCCCGGCAGCAGCCCCGGGCCGGACGCGACCTCCCGGACAGCCTCAACAACCGGGCCGTGTCCCTCCTGGACCTTGGAAAACGAAAAGAGGCGGAAAAACTCTGGGAATCCGCCCTTGGGATCGATCCCCGCCACCTGGAAGCCGCGTTCAACCGCACCGTGTACGAATGGAAATACCACGGGATTCCCCGGGAGGAGATCGACCGCCGCATGGAGGAGATCGGCCGCGCCCATGGGGACGACCGGCGGTACCACCACCTCAGGGGACGGGTCCACCTCTATTTCGGGGAATACGAAAAGGCCGTCGACGCCCTCGGAACCGCGGCGGAGGGGGGAAGCGACGCGGACGTCCTGCGGGACCTGGGCCTGGCCCTGTGTGCCCGGGAAAAAGACGGCGACGACCCGGAACCGTGGCGGGCGGCGGCGGCGGCTTTTGACCGGGCCGCGGAAGCGGGGCATGAAGACCCCGCCCTGGTCGCCGGGCGGGCCCTCTGCCTGAAGCGCCTTGGACGAAAAAAGGCGGCGGACGATTTCGCGCGGACCGCCCGGCGCCGGACCGACCTGCCGCGGTCTCTTGAAGCGGCCGTTCAACGGTTCCTGCCGGGACACGAGACAACGGCGGACGTTCATCTCCGGGAGCCGGTATCGGGCCTCGCCATGGACCCGGACGGGGGCCGCATCGTTTCCGCCGGTCCGGCCGGGATTCACGCGTGGGTGATCCGGCAGGGCCGGCTCTCCGCGTCCCCGGACACGCGGCACCAGGTCCCGGACCTCAGGTGCGCGGCCTTCGGGCCCCGGGCCCGGCAGGCCGTCCTGGCGGGATCGGGACCGAATCTGTTCCTCCTGGACGTGGAAACGGGCCGGACGATCCGGAAAATCGGCCCCTGCACCGGGACCGTCCAAGCCCTGGCCGTCGGGCCGGACGGATCCGCCGCCCTGTCCGCCGGATCCGACCGCACCCTCCGCCTCTGGGACCTGGCCTCGGGCGAAAACACGCGGACATTCGAGGGCCATCCGGTCTATACCTGCGCCGCGGCCTTTCATCCAAAAGCCCCCTATGTCCTGTCCGGAAGCGGGGACGGATCCCTCCGCATCTGGGACATCCGCTCCGGAAAATGCCTCCGCACCCTTGAGGGACATACCGCCCCGGTCACCGCCGCGGCCTTCAGTCCCGCCGCCCCGCATGTTGTTTCGTCCTCCGGGGACGGGACGATCCGGCTGTGGGACATCCGGTCCGGGAAGAGCCTCCGCGTGTTCTCCGGACACTCGGGTCCGGTGACATGCGTCTGTTTCAGCCCGGACGGCCGCTCCCTCGTCTCCGGCGGCCGCGACGGATCCCTGCGGACCTGGGACATCCGCGCCGGAACCCTGGAAAGCCTGGTCCGGTTTCCCGTCCCGATCCGGACGGTGGTCGCGGCCCGGCGCGGCACCCGCGTCGCCGTCTCCCTGGCCGGGGACAGAAAGGATACGGGCCGCCTGGCCCTTCTCGATGACGCGTTCCGGGAACGGTACCGCATCCCATACCGGGTCTGCACCCCCCTGACCGCTTCCGAGGCCGATCTCCTTGAACAGGACTTTCGCGGGAAGCTGGCCGAGGCCGAACGGTGCGCAACGGCGGGAGATTACCGGCGGGCCTTCGAACTGATAGACACGGCCAGGGCCGTACCGGGATTCGAGTACGCGGACGATGCCCTCGCGCTCCGGCGAATCCTGGCGGCGCGGTTTCCCAATGGAAAACTCCGGGACATCAGGGAATTCCGGTCCTTTACCGGGCATGAAGGACCGGTCCAGGCCCTGGCCGTTTTTTCATCCGGGGACAGGGCCCTTTCGGCGGGGCGGGACAACACCCTTCGCCTGTGGGACCTGAAGACCGGCCGGTGCATCCATACCCTGGAGGGACACGAGGCCCCGCTGACCTGCGCGGCCGTGGATGAAGAGGGAACCGTGGCCGTCTCCGGCAGCACGGACCGGACCCTCCGCGTCTGGCATCCGGGAAAGGGCGCGTGCGTCAAGACCCTGCGCGGATATTCCGATTACATAACCGCGACGGCCGTCACCCCGGACGGCGGTCACGCATTGTGCGCCTGCCGCGACGGCTCTTTCCGTCTCCTGGGCCTGCCGGACGGGGCCTCCCTGAGGGAGCTGAAGGGCCATGCGTCCCACGTAACGGCCGTGGCCGTCAGTCCGGACGGCATGTACGCCGTGTCCGGGGCCATGGACCGGACCCTCCGGCTCTGGGACCTGGCCTCCGGGCGTTGCCTGCAGGTCCTGGAAGGCCACGGGGATTATGTCACGGCGGTGGCCGTCAGCCCGGACGGGATGTACGCCGTGTCCGGGGACAACGGCGGCACCGTCCGCCGCTGGGGTCTCCGGACGGGGGATCTTCTCAGGACCTTCACCGGCCACACCGGGCCGGTCGTCTCCGTGGATATCGGCCCCGACGGCATGACGACCGTCTCCGGCGGCCGGGACCGGACCCTCCGCGTCTGGGACCTGAAAACCGGTCAATGCCGCCATGCCGTTGAAGGCCACGCAGACGAAATCACCGCCGCGGTCTACGGTCCCGACGGACAGTTTCTCCTCTCCGCGGGAATGGATGAAACCGTGCGCATGTGGCACATGGACTGGGAGCCGCGGATCCGGGAGTTTGTCAGGTGGGACGAGGCGGCGCGCCCCCACCTGGAACGATTCCTCATCCGGCACACCCCGCGTTCCGGGGAAGATGTGGTCAGGGAGGGGCGCCCCGAATGGAACGACGGGGATTTCGAGGCCCTGTGCCGGGAACTGAGCCACAGGGGATGCGGGTGGATCGAACCGGACGGCGTGAAGGAACGCCTGGAACAGATGGCCCGTCAGTGGCAGGGCCCTCCTCCGGCCGAAAAACGATACGCCGTGAAACAGCCGGAAAAGGCCTGGTACGACAACCGGCTCCTGCTTTTTCCCGTCAAACACTGGAAATACGCGGCGGCGGCGGTTGCCGTTCTGCTGCTCTATCTCATTGTCTCGTCCCTTTTCCACGGGACAGGCGGCCCCGGCGTCCCGGACGGCTTCCGCGACGCGAAATTCCGCATGTCCCTGATTGAATTCCCGGACATGGCGCCCCTGGAACAGCAGCCCCGGGACCGTCACATGAAGGCCTGTCACCGCCCCGGGGACGAACTGTCGTTCCAGGGCGTTCCGTTGTCCGCGATCCACTACCTGTTTTATGACGGCCGCCTGATGGAAATCCGGATATATCCCGCCGACCCGGGCGGGCTGAACCGTCTCTGGAAATATTATCGCCGGCGCTTCGGCAGGGGACGGCAGTTCGTGGATGAACAGACGGGAAAAATAACGCGGTTCTGGCAATGGCGGAAGAGCGGGTTCAAGCGGGGGATCCGGCTCGCCGTCGAGTTCGATCCGGAAGAAGAACGGGGCGGCAGCATCTTTTATACGTCGGCGCCCCGGCCCCTCTCCACCGGCTTTCCCGGACGGCGGATGCGGCGGTAAATCCCGGCGCCCGTAGCCGTACGGCACGCCGCCGGACCGGTGGTCCCGCAGTCATGACCCCGCCAGGCTCACCACGGCGAAGGCCGCCATGCCCTCCCCCCGCCCGGAAAACCCCATCCCCTCGGTGGTGGTGGCCTTGATGTTGATATCCCGCACGCGGGACTCCAGGGCGCCCGCCAGGTTCTCCCGCATGTCCGGCAGGTAGGGGCCCAGCCGGGGGGCCTGCGCCACGATGGTGGCATCCAGATTGTTCAGCCCGTAACCGTCCCGCCGCATCCAGGCGCTCACCTGCTTCAGCATGGAAAGGCTGGAGATCCCCTTGAAGGCGGGATCCGTATCCGGGAAGTGCCGTCCGATGTCCCCCAGTCCAAGGGCCCCGATCACGGCGTCGATCACGGCATGGGTGAGGACGTCCGCGTCCGAATGTCCCAGGAGCCCCGTCGAATGGGGAATGGTCACCCCCCCCAGGACCAGGGAACGGCCTTTCACCAGCCGATGGGCGTCATAACCGAATCCGATCCGGAACACGAGGCCTCCCCTTCCGTCAAAGCGCTCAATGGCAACCGCTGCAACTGGTGCTGGTGCAACCGGAGCAGCTCGATGATCCGGATGACGACGCCCCGTCCCCGCCGCCGCTTTTGAAGCCGCAGGCCGACATGAGGCGTTCCAGCTTCTCCCCGCGGCACTCGGGGCAGGCCGTCCTTTCGTCTCCAAAGACGAGGGCCTCGAACCGCGCCTCGCACGTCAGGCACCTGTATTCATATATGGGCATCTTTTTCCTTTCTTCTCACGCCATGCCGGTGGGCCCGGCCTCCCGCGTTTCTGACGGATCCGGACGAGACGGCGGCGCGGCATCACCCGGCGTCTCCCGGCGGGGCGCTCGCCAGTTCCTCGATGACCGCGGCGGCCAGCAGCGGGAACATGATCTCGTGGTGTCCCACCAGGCTGTATCCCCTTCCGCCCTCCAGCGTGGGCCGCCGCACCACGTTGGTCATGGGCCGGTAGTGTTGCCGGAAATCCATGTTCACCGTGCTCACGTCCCGGACCCCGTGGCCCAGGTTCCGCACGAGCGTCAGGGCCTTCAGAAAGACCTCCGGCAGGATCACCGCAGAACCCAGGTTGATAAAGACCCCGCCCTCCAGCCTGGATACCAGGCGCGCGAAGATCCGGAAATCGAGGTGCGAGGTCTTCCCGATGGCGGCCCCGTCCGCCGCCGGATGGAAATGGATGATATCGGTTCCCACGGCCACGTGGACCGTGACCGGGATTCCCAGCTCAAAGGCCCCGGCCAGGAGGCTGAGCTGGTTATGGGGAAATCCCTCCCGGACCAGCATCCGGCCCACGGCCCGGCCCAGACCCATGTCCCGGTCCGCGCCTTCCGAGATCGCGCGATTGAGGAAACGGCCCGTCTCCTCGGCCATGCCGAACCGGCCGGCCCCGAGTTCGGCGGCCACGTCCTCCGAGGTGCGGCCGATCATGGCAATCTCCGCGTCATGGATGATGCCGGCCCCGTTCATGGCGAGTCCGGTGATGACGCGGCGCTCCATCAGGTCCAGGATCACGGGATTGAGCCCCACCTTGACGGGATGGGCCCCCATGCCGAGGAGGACCACCTTCCCGGAGGCCGCGCATCGGGCCACGCGGGACGCGATATCCCGGAGGTCCCGTCCCGCCAGGATGCCGGGAAGCGACCGGAGCCACCGGGAAAGGGTTCCGCCCGGCGCGTAAGGGGCGGCAAAGTCGTCGACATGAACCTTGCTTTTCCGCCCGGCCAGCGGATACGAGGTGATCCGGTTCAGGTCTATGGGCGTCCATGTTGTCATGTGGTGTCTCCGGGTACCGGGGGAGGAAAGCGCCGACCGTCCATACCGCCCCGCGCAGGAGGCCGCAGGCCCGGATCAGCGGCGGATATTCAGAAAAAACAGGGGTCAGCCTTTCTTGTACCATACCGTGACGATGGTATTGAACTCCCTGTTTCCATAGGCATAATCCTGCTTGATCTGGAAGATCTTGATCCCGGGATTTTCATTCAGCCACTTGTTGATCTCCCTTTCGAGGGCCGGGGCATTCCCGATATTCAGAAATACCTTCACCTGCATGGACCGGGTCCTCCTTTCCTCCGCTTCGGCGGTTGCGTGCCGGTTTATTCTCTTTTCGTCCCTTTTTCTTAACCTTTGGCCGGGATTTGTCAACTCCGTTTTTCTTTTCCCGGGCGATCCCTCCCCGGCCCGCCGTCGGAGGGGCCGCCCGGAATATGCCTTGAAATCATCCGGGGTTTATGGGAACCTCATGATAATGCGAGGCCGGGACCTATTTCCTTTGAACCCGCAACGATAAAGGGAGGCCGCCATGAGCGCAAAGCTGCTGGTCATCATTTCCACGGGGGAGCCGCAGAAGGCCTGGACAGGTCTGATTTACGCACACAACGCGAGAAAGGAAGGCTGGATGGACGATGTAAAGGTCATCTTTTTCGGCCCGGCCGAGCACCTTCTCGTGGAAGATGAGGAGATCGCCAAAATGGCGAAGGCACTGGCCAAGACGGAAAAGCCCTTTGCATGCAAGTTCCTCTCGGACAGGGACAAGATCTCGGAAAAAATCGAGGCACTGGGGGTGGAAGTGGCCTACGTGGGGACCGTCATCTCCGGCTTTATCAA
>CAZCVB010000034.1:7225-14626 GCA_964501805.1 uncultured Desulfobacteraceae bacterium
GCCCATTTTCTCGAGATCGTCGGATACCTCCTGGCGATCGTCCTGATTCCCCGAATCCTCCTGGAGCGCCGTCACCCCGGGGCGACCATCGCCTGGATCCTGGCCATCGGCCTGATCCCCTTCGTGGGGGTGCCCGTCTATTTCCTCATCGGCGGGAAACGGATCAAAAAGATCAGCCGGGAAAAGGAACGGGACATCTGCCGGGCCAACAGGGCGCCGGCCTGTCCCCTGGATCTTCGTCTTTCCCCGGACAACCGGCGGATCGCCAACCTGCTGATGCAGGCGGGCCGGTTTCCTCCGGCGCCGGACAACAGGGTCACCATCCTCGACGACGGGGTCGCCGCGTATGCCACGCTGATGCGTCTTCTGGAAACCGCGGAACATTCCATCGAGGTAGCCACCTTCATCCTCGGACGCGACGAGGTGGGCCGCTCCCTGGTGGAAATCCTGGCCCGGAAAGCGGCGGAGGGCGTAAGGGTGCGGCTGCTGCTGGACGCGGTGGGATGCCTGAAAACCCGCGGTGATTTCGTCCGGCCCGTCCGGGACGCGGGGGGACGGGTGGGCGTCTTCCTGCCCATCATGCCCCTGAGACGCCCATGGTCGGCCAATCTTCGGAACCACCGGAAGATGACGATCATCGACGGCCGCAAGGCCCTTATCGGCGGGATGAACCTGGCGCGTGAATACATGGGTCCGGATCCTCATCCCGCGCGGTGGAAAGACGTAAACCTGCTCATGGAGGGAAGCGCGGCCGGGCACGTGCGGAACGTGTTCTGGGAAGACTGGGTCTACACGACCGGAGAATCGATCCCTCCCGGCGACTTTTTTCATGTCCCGCCCGCCGGAGACGGCCCCAGCACGGTCCAGGTGGTGGGCGACGGACCGGACATCCCGGCGAGACCGCTCTATGCCGGCATCCTGGCCGCCCTGAACCGGGCCGGGAAACGGATTTGGGTCGTCACGCCCTACTTCGTGCCCGACGATCCGCTGTCGGCGGCCCTTCAGCTGGCCGCGCGCCTCGGTTGCGATGTGCGCCTCGTCATGCCGGAACGCTCCAACCACCCGCTGGTGGACCTGGCCGGCCGGTCGTACCTGCCCGACCTTCTGGAGGCGGGCATACGGTTCCACATGTATCAGCCCGGCATGCTCCACGCCAAGATGATCGCCATCGACGGCCGGATCGCGGTGGTGGGAACGGCCAACATGGACGTCCGGAGTTTTCAGCTCAATTTCGAGATCGCCACGTTCCTTTACGAACCGGAGGACGTGGGGCAGGTGGAACGGGCCATCGGCGCCATCATGGCGGATTGCAGGGAACTGTCCCCGCGGGAGATCCACCGGAAATCCCGGCTGCGCCGGTTTTCCGAGGATATCTGCCGGGTCTTTTCCCCTCTATTTTAGATGCCGGCTCAAAAGGGACCGGACGGCCACGGAGACATGTATATCTTCAGAAGACATATTCCGGAGAGCAGGAGAAAGGCCAGGATCAAAAACCGCCGTGTCCACATGGCCAACGAACGGACATTCCTCTCGTGGATCCGCACCAGTATCGGGATCATGGCCTTCGGATTTGTCATCGAAAAATTCATCGTGGCCGGTCCCGGCCGGGAAAACGGGGGAGGGTTCTGCGGCGGGTTCAGCTGTCCCGCCCTGCTGGGCGCCTTCCTGGTCCTCCTGGGGGCCGCGGCCGGCCTCCTGGCCACATGGCGGTTCCTGAGGACCGAAAGAGAAATCGTTGAGGACACGTACCGTCCCTCCATTGTCATGGATATTCTCATCGCCATCCTTCTGGGCGCCATCGGACTCCTTCTGGTGCTTTACCTGGTCCGGGCGGCATAGCCGGAAGTTTTTCCCGCAAGCAAGGAGGACATCGTGGATTTCAAGCCCCTGTTTCAACCCGAAACCATGGCGGTCATCGGAGTGTCCCTCACCAATGACCGCCACCCCGCCAACGTCATCTTCAGCAAGAATCACCTCCGCTATCCGGTCAGGGCGTTCGCCGTCAATCCGAAAGGCGGCGTGCTCATGGGTGAACGGATCTATCCCCGTATCGGGGAAGTTCCGGGCCCGGTGGAACTTGCCGTCATCGCCGTGCGGGCCGAATACGTGCCGGACATCCTGGAACAGTGCATCCGGGCGGGTGTGGGCGGGGCCGTCATCATCTCGGGCGGATTTTCGGAAACCGGACGGACCGGACTCCAGGACCGCCTGACGGACATGGCCCGGGAAGCGGACTTTCCCTTTATCGGTCCCAACTGCCTGGGGATCTACGCCCCCGAAAGGCTGGATTCCCTCTTTCTCCCTCCCGAACGGATGATCCGCCCCGAACAGGGAACCGTGGCCATCGTCAGCCAGAGCGGCGGCATCCTGGTGGACCAGATGGTCAAGTTTTCGCAGGAGGGCGTCGGCCTGTCCCTGGGAGTGAGCATCGGGAACAAGGCCCTGGTCAGGGAGCTGGATCTCCTGGAATACCTGGCCGGGGATCCGGGGACGAGGGTCATCGCCTTTTACGTGGAAGGCTTCGGAAGGGACGAGGGACGGGCCTTTGTGGAGGCGGCGGCCCGGTGCCCCAAGCCGGTCATCGTGCTGAAGTCCGGCAAAAGCCCCGGCGGGAGCCGGGCGGTATCCTCCCATACCGCCTCCCTGGCCGGAGACTACGGCGTGTTTTCCCGGGTCCTGGCCCAGAAAGGCGTGGTGGAGGCCAAGAACGAACTCGAACTGGTCTCCTTCTGCGAGTCGCTGAGCTGTTACCGGAACGCCATCCGGGGAAACATCGGCATCGTCACGGGGAGCGGCGGACACGGGGCCATGGCCGTGGATGCCTGTTCGGACCAGGGCCTCACGGTCCCTCTCCTGGGAAGCGAGATTCAGGGGGATCTCCGTGAACGCCTCTCTCCCGGCCTGCGGGATATCGCCGCAACGGGAAATCCCATCGACCTGACCGGTAGCGCAGTAGACGATGATTTCGCGGCCGTCACCGATTACCTTAGCCGGGTCCCTGAAATCGACTGTATCCTGATGCTGCTCCTGCCTTACCTGCCGGGGATCACCCCGGACCTGGGCGCCAGGCTGAGCCATATCCATCAACGGGGAGGAAGGCCCCTGATCGCCTATGTGCCCCACGTGGAAAAATTCCGCATGCTCATCGAGGGGTTTGAACTGAACGGCATCCCGGTTTCTCCTTCCATCGAAGGAGCGGTGCTGATGGCAACGGCCATGAGGAGGTGCCAGCCATGCTGAAAAAAGAGGTCCTGGAACTGCTGAACGCCTCCAGGGAACAGGGATGGGTCCTGGAGCCCGACGCCAAGCGGATCCTCTCCCTTTACGATATTCCGGTGCCCCGGTTCGTGTGGGCGCGTGACCTGGGAGCGGCCGTCGATTTCGCCGGGGACGCCGGCTACCCGGTGGTGGCCAAGGTGATCTCCCCGCGGATCCTTCACAAGTCCGACACGGGCGGCGTGATACCCGGAATCGCGGGGGAAGCGCAACTGTCGGCGGCATTTGAAAAATTCAGCCGGATGGACGGGTTCGCCGGGATGCTGGTGGAGGAGACGGCCCCGGGGATCGAACTCATGGCCGGCGCCAAGATCGACTTCCAGTTCGGACCGGTCATCCTCCTGGGGATGGGCGGAACCGGCGTGGAGATCTACAGGGACACCACGCTGAGGATGGCCCCCCTGGCGGAGAGGGATGTGCCGTCCATGGTGGGGGAGCTGAAGGCCCGCCGGCTGATTCAAGGATACCGGGGGGCGGACCCCGTCGACATGAAACAGCTCACCCGGGTCCTCATGGGCTTTTCCGACCTGGTCATGGACCTTCGGGAACACATCGAATCCATCGACCTGAACCCGCTCATGTGCTCGGCCCGTGCCTGCGTGGCGGCCGACGCGAGGATCCTGCTGAAGGAGAAAGAGGCCGGAAGCGCGGGGCCGGCCTGATGACCGGCAGGGGGCCGTGTGCTTGAATTCGGCCCGGCCGTGCTTATGTTCAGGAAAATATCACATCCGTTTCCATCCACCCGACAGAGGACCGCCCATGGAAAAAAACAATTTTCAGATTCATGGACATGAACCGGAAATACACGTGAACCGGCCGCCCGGACAGAAATTCTGGCAGAAACAGGGGCCTTTTTCCCTGTGGTATTTCGTATTCATGCTCATCATGCTCTATTTTTTCCAGTCCGCCATGCAGATCAAGCGGGAGCAGATCCCTTTCAGCCAGTTCCAGAAATACCTGGAGGCGGACCAGGTCTCGGAATGCGTCATCGGGGAAAAGGTCATTTCCGGGACCCTGAAACTGATGGATCCGAAAACGGGGAAGCCCCGGAGGTTCATCACCGTGCCCCTGTACAACACGGCCCTGGCCAACGCCCTGGACCGGCACGGGGTGAAATACACGGTGGCCATTGAGACCCATTTTTTCAGGGACCTCCTGGTCAACTGGATCCTCCCGTTCGCCTTCATCTTTTTCTTGTGGGGGATCCTTTCCCGCAGGATGGGCACGGCGGGAATGAATTTTCTGAACATCGGGAAAAACAAGGCCCACATCCACGCGGAAAACCTGCCGAAGGTCACGTTCCGGGACGTGGCGGGCGTGGCGGAAGCCAAGCAGGAGCTGGAGGAGGTCGTCGAATTCCTGAAAAATCCCGCACGGTTCCAGCGCCTGGGCGGCCACATGCCCAAAGGCGTGCTCCTGGTGGGCCCCCCGGGCACCGGCAAGACCCTGCTGGCCCGGGCGGTCTCGGGAGAAGCGGGGGTCCCTTTTTTCAATATCAGCGGTTCGGATTTCATCGAGATGTTCGTCGGGGTGGGCGCGGCCCGGGTCCGGGACCTCTTTGACCAGGCCCGGTCCAAGGCGCCCTGCATCATCTTCATCGACGAACTGGACGCCATCGGCCGCCAGCGGGGCGGCCCCGTGGCCCTGGGAGGGCACGACGAACGGGAGCAGACCCTGAACCAGCTCCTGGTGGAGATGGACGGGTTTGACACGGGAAAGGGCGTGGTCGTCCTCTCCGCCACCAACCGGCCGGACGTCCTGGACAAGGCCCTGCTCCGGCCGGGCCGTTTCGACCGCCAGATCGTTGTGGACAAGCCAGACCTGAAGGGCCGGGAGGAGATCCTGAAGATCCATACCCGCGAGCTCAAGATGGGGCCGGACGTGGACCTGGGCGTGGTGGCCAGGAGGACCCCGGGATTCGTGGGCGCCGACCTGGCCAACGTGGCCAACGAGGCCGCCATCCTGGCGGCCAGGAAGAACCGAGACGCCATCACGATGGCCGATTTCGAGGCCGCCGTCGACCGGGTCATCGCTGGACCGGAAAAGAAAAGCAGCACCCTGAGCCCCGCGGAGAAACACCGGGTCGCCTGCCATGAGTCCGGGCATACGCTGGTGGCGGAGCTCGTGCCCGGCGGGGAACCGGTCCACAAGGTCTCCATCATCCCCCGAGGGATCGGGGCCCTGGGCTACACCCTCCAGCTCCCGGAAAAAGAAAAATTCCTGGCCACAAGGAACGAACTCCTGGACCGGATCGCCATCCTCCTGGGGGGGCGTGTGGCGGAGGAAATCGTGTTCGGGGATATCTCCACCGGCGCGCAGAACGACCTGGAACGGGCGACCGAACTGGCCCGGAACATGGTCTGTTCCTACGGCATGAGCGAAACCCTCGGCGCTCTCACCTACGGGAAAAAACACACGTCCCCCTTTATGGGCACCGAGTACGGGGAGGAGCGGAACTACAGCGAGGAAACCGCCCGGCGGATCGATACCGAGGTCAGGGAGATCATCCGTAACGCCTATGAACGGGTCCGCCGGATCCTGGAGGAAAACCGCCCGGTCCTGGACGCCCTGTCCGAACGCCTGGAGGAAAAAGAGACCCTGTCGGGTAAAGAGGTGTCCGATATCGTCAAAAAGGCGGCCGGCCGGCGGCCCGGCGGAGAGGACGGCGGATGAAAATCGCGGTGGCTTCCGATGGACCGGACCTGGACGCGGCGGTGGCCCTCCGTTTCGGGTCCGCGCCCTATCTTTTGATCATCGACACGGAAGCGTCGGCTTTCGAGGCGATTCCCCTGCCCGCGGGATCCGGGGGCGCAACGGGCATCGGGGCGGTGGCCGTGGCCCTTGAAAAAGGCGCCGCCGTCCTTGCGGCCGGATATATCTCCCCCCGCGTAGCCGGTCCCCTGGCAGGTCACGGGGTCCGGATGGTCTCCGGGATCAGCGGAACCGTACGCGCGGCGATCCGGGACCTGGCCGGGGAAACGCCCGGCGGGTACGAAGGAGCGGAAAGCGGGCCGATCCCCCGGCGCGAACAAACGCCGGAGGGCCCGTGGGCCGCGGCGAAAAAGACGGCGCGGCAGTTTCTGCCGATGCTTCCCATGATCGGGGCCATCGCCCTGCTGATCGGGCTGTTCCAGGCCTTTGTCAGCCGGGAGATGCTCTTTTCCCTGTTCTCGGGCAGGCCCTTTACGGACACCCTTCTGGGCGCCGGGTTCGGAAGCATCCTGGCCGGCAACCCCGTCAACAGCTATGTCCTCGGAGACGCCCTCATGAGAATGGGCGTCAGCCCGTACGCGGCGGCCGCCCTGATGGTGACGTGGGTGACCATCGGCCTGGTGCAGCTTCCCGCCGAGGCGGCATCCCTGGGCGGCCGATTCGCCCTGACGAGAAACGCCGTCGCCTTTCTCGTCTCCCTGGGGACGGCATGGCTGGCCGTCCGGCTCGTGGGGATCCACGTATGACGATCCCGCCGGACACCCGGAACAGGACGGAAAAACCGCCCCGACGGAGGGGCCTGAAGCCCTGGGGATTCCTGCTGGCGGTCATCGCCCTCTACGCCGGCCTGGCCCCTCTCTTTCCCCATCGCGTCCTCCACGCCCTTCGCACGGGGGGGTATATCATGGCGCGGATATCCCTGCCCATCAGCGTCGCCTTCCTGGTCATGACGGGGGTGAATCTGTTTGTGAAACCCGGGCGGATGGCCCGGCTTCTCGGCGAAAGGAGCGGCATCCGGGGCGTTTTCCTGTCCTCCCTGGCCGGGGCGCTCTCCATGGGTCCCATCTATGCGTGGTACCCGCTTCTCAAAGGCCTCCGGGACCGGGGCGTCTCCGGTTTCCACCTGGCCAACTTTCTTTGCAGCCGATCCGTGAGACCGGTCCTGTTGCCGGTAATGATCTTCTATTTCGGCTGGGCCTTCAGTCTGACGCTGAGCGCCCTGATGCTGGCCGCATCCGTCGTGACCGCGTACCTCGTGTCCCTGTGGGGAGAACCTCCCGCCTGATCCTTGTTCAAATGTCAATCCGAGTTGATCCGCCCTGGCGTGAGAGGGACAGGTGCTTTATATTTGTTTCTGCGGCAGGCGGCTAATGTCATGTCACACTTGTAATGTCGTATAATGTGTGATATTCT
>CAZCVB010000035.1:0-3498 GCA_964501805.1 uncultured Desulfobacteraceae bacterium
CGTTTAAAAACAATGCCCGGCTCCGGAGGCCGGATGTAGTCCCCATCATACCGTGAACGGGATATCCCTGTATCCTGTTCTCCAAATCCCATCCTTTTCCGGGCGGGACAGCGCATGTTCCCGCCACTCACGTTCGCTACGCCGTCCATGGCTCCGCTCACTGCCGGTTTCGGCCCTTCGGTCGTCCATGCCTCAGGTCCGAAACAGGCCGTTCCGGGAACATCCCCCTCCCCCGCCCTTTGCGCCGCGTCAGGGAGAATGCCGGGCTTCCCTGAAAAAATTCCCAGATGATGGTTGCGGCAATCCTTCTCAACAGTCTCCGCGCCAAGGCCGGCTGCGATCCCCCGTCATACCGTGGGCCCGATATCCCTGATCCCGATTTTCGAATCCCGTCCTTTTCCGGCCGCGGTCTCCCGGTTCAGGGAATAGACAAAGGCCAGCAGTTCGGCCACCACCGTGTAAACCACGGGGGGGATCTCGTCGTCCAGGTCGAGTTGCGACAGGACCTCGATCAGATCCGGATCATTATGGACGTAGATATGATGCTCCCGGGCGATCCGGATGATTTTTTCAGCAACGGTTCCCCTCCCCATGGCCGTGATCTTCGGGGCTCCGTCCGATTCTGGCCGGTATTTCAGGGCCACCGCCGTCTTTTTCGGTTTTTTCCCCTTCATCACACCACCAGACGGATGCCGCCGGCCTCCCGGCGCATCTCCTCCGCAAGAGACCGGGAAACCTCGACCGGATCCCGGAGACGGCACTCCATGTACCGGATGGAAAAGCCCCTCTCCCTGAGGCGGTCGGCAAAGGTCCGAAGATTCCGCTTCACCCGTCTCCCCGCCCTCTCGCCGGCCAGCAGAAAGCTGGCGCCCACCTGCCGGCCCCTGACCGAAAGATCCACCCGCAACGGTCCGAGGCCCGACAATTCGAGGAGGAACACGATCCGGTACTCTCTTTTCGTATCTCCCTTTTCGCCGTATCCGGTCTCCTCATCCACCGGTAGATGGACCAGCAGTTCCCCCACCGGGAAAAATCCGTCCGGAAACTGAAGAGGCATGGGCAGGAAAATCCGATGATCCTGTTTCAGCCCCTGAAAATTCAGGACCTGGATATCCCGGATCGTGTCCATGAGGCGGCCCAGCAGCCGGTTTTTTTCCCCGCCGGCGGCATGGAGTCTTGAAAGGAGTCCTTTCACATCTCCCTCCACCAGCCGCCGGAGATGGTCCTCGCCCGTGTTTCCCTCCAGCACCGCCTGCCTGAGCTTTCCTTCCCAGCAGAATCCGGACCGTTCGATCACCCTTTTCAGGGCATCCCCGGATCGAGAGAAAGTTTCCCTCGCACCCGCCGCCATGCCTCGGAACCGCTCCGTGTCGGCGAGAGGCAATTCTTCCCTGTCCAGCCGGTCACAGACGGTCTTCCAGAGGTTTCCTTTCACGGCCGCAAGGATCCTTGAGACATCGGGTGCCCGTGGGTTCTTCCCATCCAGGGTCTCGATCCTGAGGATGGAAACGGGAGATACCCGCTCTACTCTGAGCAAAAGACGGTCGCCCGCCTTCAACGGAACATGGGATCTTGCAAGGGTTTGCTTGCCGTTTATAAAGAGGAGGACGTCTCCGGATGAAAAGGATCTGAGCACGCGTCCTTCCACGCGCTCATTCATGTGAATCCCCAGGGAGCCGCCGTACCCTGAGGCGGCCACCGAAATACGGGGAGCGGGGGACAATGGGGAGCGGCCCACTTCCATCACGACGGCCTTTCCCGGGTATCCGGGCGGGCCCGTTTGCGGCTGAGATCCAGAACGAATGCGACCTCATCCCTCGGGATCGACAGCCGTTCCGCTATGGTACCGGGATCAATCCCGTCATCCGCCATCAACAGGATCTTTCTTTCATTTCGACGGCATGAGCCGGCCCTTTCCGTATCCCTGAGCCCGGCCTCGCCTTCCAGGGGGACCAGTGCCTCCGCGCGTTCCAGCAACCGTTTCAGGCCGGAAACACGCAGGTTCAGCTTCTCGTTCACCTGTTCCAAGAGACGCTCTTTTTCCCTGATCTCTTCCCTTAACCGATCCGTAACGGCCTCCGCATCCGACAGCAACGACTCAAATACCCCTGCGGCCGCTTCAAGCGACTTTCTCCCGTCCGGGGGCATCGCCCGCCTGATGAGAAAGACAAACAGGACAATGATCCCGACATCCATTGCGATCTGCAGTATTATCAGAAATTTCAATCCCACGGGTGACATGCGCTATACCATTATGTCGATGCGGTTCACTTCCAGGGATTCGGGGCCGTCTTCTTCCTTGTCTTTTTTCCTTGATCCCTGCTGGTCATACCCGGCCTCTTCCCCGTCTTTCTTTTCTTTCTCGCGACGGAGGTACACGCCCTTGTCGGTTTCCGGTGCCTGGATCTTCTGTTTCTGCCGCCTGACTCTGGCCGCCGCCTCCTGGGGGACGGCCTGCTGATTCATCCCCAGGTTCTGCCTCCTGGCGCCATGCACCTCCTTGACGGCATCCCCCTGGCCCAGCACGATGTTCATGTCCGTCATGCTTGTCATCTTGAATCTCCTTTCAGGCCCGGTGAAATTCATGGAGAAGGGACGGGGCGGTCAGCCCCTCACACCGCCACGAAATCCGTTATGTACACCGCCACGACGCCCTCTCCGGGAAACCATCTCTTCAATCGGCTTAAAACGCATTCCTTTATTTTCCAAAGGGGCGGAAGCCCGTCAGACCGGCCGATCTCCCGGACCAGGTCATCGTAAACAGCGCCCCGAAACGCCTCCCTCTTTTCCATCAACTCCTTCTTCCGGTACGAACCCGGTATGCCGACGGAAAGACGGAGGGAAACATAGGTAAACCGCCTGCTCTTTTCCATGGGAACCACGAACGGCTCGAATACCACGATCGCCGGCCGCGGCATCTCGCACCGGACCACCGGCCCTGCGGGGGGCCCTTCAGATCTGACGGGCTCCCTGGTCCCGGGAACGAAATGGAGCATGACAAGGCAGGCGGCCGCCCCTCCGGCCAGCAGGCCCGCAAGGACGACCGCGATCCACCGCCGGGTTCTCCCCTTCTTTCCTTTAACGGGAATTTCGGGTTCAGCGATTATTTCCGGACCCGTTTCCTCTCTCCCGCCGGTCCCGGATATTCCGTCCGGACCCGCCACGGGTTCATCCAGTTCGGTCCCCTGGAACACTGATTCATCTCTTTCCATGCCCTGATCCCGGATTTCTCCCATTATAACAGGTCATAATATGTCCGGAGTTTCGCCCGCAGCCTGATGATCGCCTTTGTGTGGATCTGGGAGATCCGTGATTCGGTCAGATCCAGCACCTCCCCGATCTCCCGCAACGTCAGCTCATCGTAATAGTACAAGGAGACAACCAGTTGCTCTTTCTCCGAAAGGGTTGAAATGGCCCCTGCAATCACTTTTTTCAGTTCCTTGATTTTCAGTTCGTCCAGCGGGGAGACATCCTCCGACGCCCGGTTTCTGAACCTGG
>CAZCVB010000035.1:3598-14532 GCA_964501805.1 uncultured Desulfobacteraceae bacterium
AGGATGGCGCCGCGGATGCGGTGCTCGGCATAGGTCCGGAACTTTACGCCCCTTTCGGGATCAAACTTGTCGATGGCATCGAACAGGCCCAGGATACCGGCGCTTGCCAGGTCGTCCTTCGATACACTGGGAGGCAGGCGCATGGCCATCCGCTCCGCGATATACCTGACCAGAGGAGCGTACTTGAGGATCAGTTCCTCCCTGCTCCGGTCGGATGTATCGTCGGCCACAGGCCGGTATCTTTCCTGGTATTTACTGATCTGTGCCTTCATTGTCCCAGTCCGTGGCCCCTGTAACCAGCCTTTTGCAAAAAAACTTGATGTTCCCGTCCGGAGGACCGCTCTTCACGCCGTCCAGAAGGTATTCGGCAAGCATGTCGAAGCGGCTGCTGGATGCGGTATCCGGAAAACAGCACACCACCGGCTGCCGCCTGCCCACCGCCTGCCGGAGAAGGGGATCCGAAGGAATAAAACCGGCATACTCCAGGGAAACCCCGCGCATGAACCGGGAAACGACCCGGCTCATGTGCGCGTAAACAGACCTGGCCTCTGTTTCACCCCGGACCATATTCAACAACAGAAAAAAATCAGTGGTTCCATAGCGGAAGAACATGATTTTCATGAGGGCGTAGGCATCGGTAATGGAGGTGGGCTCGGGCGTCACCACCACGATCCTCTCCTGGGCCGCCAGGTTGAAGTAAATGACGTTCTGGGAGATTCCCGCGCCCGTGTCCACCAAGAGGATGTCAAAATCCCGGTTCAGGAGATCAAATTCGTTCAGCAGGTTGATCTTCTGTCCTTCCGTCAAATGGGCCATCTTTTCGACACCGGAACTCGCCGGGATCACCGATACCCCCTCCGGCCCTTCCACGATGACCTCCGACAGCTCCTTTTCGCCCTTTATCACATCTTCGATGCTGGAACGGGGGTTGATGCCGAAAATAATATCGATATTGGCCAGGCCCAGGTCCGCATCAAAGATCAGGACCCGTTTTCCTCTCCTCTGGCACGCCACCGCCAGGTTGCCGACAACATTGGTCTTGCCCACACCGCCCTTTCCACTGGTAATCGCCAGGACCCGTGGACCGTTTTTTCCTGAAAACGAACCCCCGTCCGCCTCCTTTCCGATCCGATAAATCCCCCGGGGAGCTCCCCTGACCATCCGCCTCAGATGTGTCGCCTGATCCATATCTCCTCTCCATAGAATTCGTCGCGTGGCGCTTCGAGAAATTCAATTCCGGCTCAGCAACCGGGCCAGTATCCGTTCCCTGCTGGCGCGTTCGATATCGTCCGGCACGTTCTGTCCATTTGTGAGATACGAAACCGGGAATTTCGTCTCCATGATCTGGTTGATCACGGGGCCTATCTTTCCGGTCTCGTCGATCTTCGTGAAAATATATGTCTCCAGGTTCAACGGCATGAAACTCTCCACCGTCCGCCTCATCTCGCTCCGGCGCGTGGAAGCGCTCAGGAGAAGGTGTACGCTGATCCGCTGGTCCAGCGTCATCATCCGTTTCAGTTCCCTGATCCGGGAAGTATCATACTGACTCCGGCCGGCGGTATCGATCAGCACCACGTCTTTTTGCGCCATGCGCCTGAGAGCAAAAGCCAGATCCTTTCGCTTGAATGCCTGGTAGCAGGGAATCCCCAGGATATCCGCATACGCCCGGAGCTGTTCAATGGCCCCCACGCGATACGTGTCGATGGAAATCAGGCCGACCTCCTTTTTCGCCCCCAGCATAAGGCGTGCCGCGAGCTTCGCGATGGTGGTGGTCTTCCCGACGCCGGTGGTTCCCACCAGCGCCGCCACCACCCGGCCGCCGTTATCCGTCGCGAACGGATCCGTCACCTCGATGGACCGCATGATTTCTTTTTCCACCCGCCGGACGGCGCTCCCGCCCGGGATCGCGCCGGCGCCGGTTTCCGACGAACGCTCCAGGAAATACCTCACGCGCCGGCTCTCCAAGCCGCTTCCGAGCAACCTTGCATAAAGGTCCATGACCGCCGGGTCCCCGACCAGCGCCTCCGCCACATCCCGGATCTCGTCGCCGGCCTGTATCATTTCCCTGATGCGTGTTAATTCCGCTTTCAATTCGGAGAAAGGATCGTGTCCGCCAGTGTCCATCGGAACGGCGCATATCTCGAAACAGGCCCCGCCGTCATCGTAAATCCGCCGCGTGGATACGATCATCGCTTCGGGACCCAGTGATTCCTTGACCTTCAAACTGGCCTCTCTGATGCTTTTTCCCCGATATTTTCTAACCTGCATGATTCAATCTCACCTCTCCGATGGACTGACATCTCATGTCACTCAGGAGTTCACTCTGGGACAACACCATCAACGATGGGACAAAATATTCGATCAGCTTCCGAAGGTGCCTTCGAATGGCGGGAGACGTTACGACGATGGGCTGCAGGTTCTTCGCCATGGCCTTTTCCGCCTCTTTTTTTACGGAGTGGATGATAGGATCGGCCATCTTCGGATCAATGGAAAGGTACGTCCCCTGTTCCGTCTTCTGAATCCCCTTTGCCAGCAGGTCCTCCACCTCCGGAGAAACGGTGATCAGCTTGAGAACGCCGTCCGCGTCCACATAGGGGCTGAGGATGGATCGGGAAAGCTTGTGCCGCACGTATTCGGTCAGGAGATCCGGCTCCTTGGTGAGAGGAGCATAATCGGCAAGCGTCTCGACGATGGTCAACATGTCCCGTATCGAGACCCCTTCACGGAGGAGATTCTGCAGGACTTTCTGAACGGTCCCCAGGGAGAGAAGGTTCGGAACAAGCTCCTCCACCGCCTTGGGATAAAGCCGGCTCAGGTTATCCAGCAGGTTCTGGACTTCCTGTCTTCCCAGCAGTTCGGGCGCGTGTTTTTTCAATACCTCGGTCAGGTGCGTGACCATGATGGTGACCGTGTCCACAACCGTATAGCCCGCGATCTTCGCGGCCTCTCTCCTTTCCTCGGGGATCCACACGGCCGGCAGGTTGAATGCCGGTTCCGTCGTTTCAATCCCGTCTATCTTCCGAACGGCATCTCCGGGATCCATGGCCAGGTAGTGATCGGCCATAAGTTCCGCGCCCGCGATCCTGACGCCCTTGAGGAAAATCCGGTATTCGGCCGGTTTCAACTGCAGATTGTCCCGGATATGGATAGGCGGGATGATCAGCCCCATTTCAACGGCGAACTGCCGCCGGATGGACCGGACCCGGTCCAGGAACTCGCCCCCCTGTTCCCGGTCCACTACATCGATCAGGCCGTACCCGACCTCCAGCTCCAGCGGGTCCACCAGAAGCAGGTGCTCCACCGGTTCCGGGCCGGCCGCTTCGGCCGCCTTTTTCTTCTGCTCGATCTCTTTTACCTCCGAGCTTTTCTTCTTTCGGCCCGCCAGGTAAACGCAGCCGGAGATAAAAAGGGCCAGCATAACGAACGGGAGGTGGGGCAGGCCGGGGATGAGCCCGAAGCAGAAGATGGTAATGGAGGCGAGATAAACCGCCTTCGGGTGCTCGGTGAGCTGCCTGCCGAATTCACTCCCCATGGTATCGTCGGATGCCGCCCTGCTGACGACGATACCCGCGGCGGTGGATATGGTCAGGGCGGGGATCTGGGACACCAGGCCGTCCCCCACCGTCAGGAGCGTGTAGTTCTGCGCGGCGTCGACAAGGGACATGTCTTTCTGAAGAACCCCGATGACCAGCCCGCCGATGATGTTGATGAGGGTGATGATAATGCCGGCGATGGCGTCACCCCTCACAAACTTGGCGGCTCCGTCCATGGCCCCGTTGAAGTCGGCCTCCTGCATGATAGTCTTTCTCCTGCGCTTGGCCTCGTCTTCATCTATCAGCCCGGCATTCAGGTCAGCGTCGATGCTCATCTGTTTCCCGGGCATCGCGTCAAGAGTAAACCTGGCAGCCACCTCTGCAATCCGGGTCGCCCCCTTGGTGATCACCACGAAATTCACGATGACCAGGATAATAAAGACGATCATCCCGACCACGTAGTTTCCGCCCACCACGAAGCTTCCGAAGGACATGATCACCCTGCCCGCGGCCGTTGCGCCCTCATTTCCGTGCAGCAGAATCAGCCGCGTGGACGCGACGTTCAATGACAGCCTGAACAGGGTGGTCACCAACAGAAGAGAAGGGAATATGGAAAAATCAAGGGGACGTTCCGTGTACATGGCGGTCAGCAGGATAGTTATCCCGAGGGTGATGTTCAGCGCCAGGAGAAAATCGAGAAGCACGGGAGGCAACGGGATGATCATCACCACCAGGATGGCGATCACCCCGATGACGGTCAGTCCCTCGCTGGCCGCGGCTGAACTCATTCTCGATGTCAGGATATGTTCCATTTCGCTACGGTTTTCTCAATCTATCAAACGGTTCCCTGCTCATTTCCGCCGGGCGGCCCGGGGCCGTCCCATGCCGATGCGCCTGCCGCGGGACTTTCCAAGCCGGTAGACATAGGCAAGGACCTCGGCCACGCCATGGTAAAGGCTGTCCGGTATCTCCCGGCCGATCTCTACGGACTCGAACAATCCCCTGGCAAGCGCCTTGTTCTCCACCACCGGCACACCATGTTCGCTCGCGATACGCTTGATCCGTTCCGCGATTTTTCCCGCGCCTTTGGCCACCACCCTGGGCGCGTTCATGCTCAATCCGTCATACTTCAACGCGACCGCCACGTGCGTCGGGTTGGTAATCACCACATCCGCGTCGGGCACGTCCTGCATCATCCGCCGCCGGGCCATCTGCAACTGGATGCTCCTGATGCGTGATTTAATCAGGGGATCTCCTTCCGTCTTCTTCAACTCGTCCTTCACTTCTTTTTTGCTCATCCTCAGCCTTTTCTCGTAGTCCCACTTCTGGAAGGCGTAATCCAGCGCGACCATGAAAATCATGGCCAGCGTACACCGGAGGAAAATCCTGAACAGGGACTGGAAAATATAGCCGATGATCGATGCGGCCCCCATCCCGCCCAGGACGGAGAGGGTCTTCATTTCCCCCTTTATGCTGATCCAGGCGACCCATGCCACGATCCCCAGTTTCAGAAAAGACTTGAACAGTTCCATGAACGACCGGCTGGAAAAAAGTTTTCCGAATCCCTTGACCGGGTCCAGCTTCGACAGCTTCGGCTTGATCGCCTCCGAGGAGAGCAGGAATCCCGTCTGAACGCAGTTTCCGGCAATGGCGGCGAAAACAATGGCCGAGAACAGGGGCAGCATCGTCTTGATAAAAGCCAGGATCATTCCCTTCCCGAACGTCAGGATCTCCGTAAGGCCGGCATGAACGGAAACGGGCGACATGAACGATCTGCGCATGACCGCCTCGAGGTATCCGCAGGTATAGGTGCCAAAGAGCGAGAGCGTCAGCAGGCTGGCCAGGAGAACGGCCACCGAAGGAAGTTCCGCGCTTCTGGCCACCTCCCCCTTTTTTCTCGCCTCCTCCCGCTTCTTGGGGGTTGCCTTTTCACTTTTCTCCTCAAAGCCCTGGTCCGCCATTCCTCACCCCTTCAATCCGCCCATGGTATTCAACAGAAGGGAATCGAGTCCGCCCACGTATGACCGCATCACCGCCAGCAGCGCCAGCAGACACACCCCGAAAAAAAGGAGCCCGATAACGATCTCTACGGGAAACGCCACGATCATGATGTTCATCTGCGGAATCAGCTTGGTGATAAGCCCGAAGGCCACCTTTGTAAAAAGGAGCGCCGCGATGGCGGGGGCCCCTATTCTTACGGCAAGCGTGAACATCTCCCCGGAGGCCTGCAGGATTTCCCGGAAGATATTCTGGCTTAATGCAGGCGCTCCCGGACGGAGGATATCGAAACTTTCCTTCACCGCGCCGATCAGGGCATGGTGACCGTTCAGGAGCAGAAAAAGCATCAGGGCGACAAAGTAAGCAAAATTTGAAAGGACCGATACCTGGATGCCGCTCTGGGGATCCAGGACATTGGCGATGGCAAAACCCGTCAGGTAACCGACCATCTGGCCCATAATTCTCACCCCTTCAAAAAAGAGCTGGATCAGCAGTCCCAGGATCATGCCGATGATCAATTCTCCCGTCACCACCTGGACCAGGCCCGGGAGGGATTCCGGAAGCGCGGGCATCCGTCCGGACAGGAGGGGAAAAAGGAGAAAGGTGATCATCAGGGAAATTCCCGCCTTGCTTGACACCGGGATGATTCTTGGATTGAAAAGCGGAAACATGAAAAGGAGGATGCCGACCCTTGTAAGGATCAGAAAAAAAGCTCCCGCGTCCTGATAAGTTATGGTGAAAAAGTCCATCTGCGCTTTCTCCGGAAAAACCGGCTTTTCGGGAAACGGCCGCGCCGTTTTTGTCCCCGCCGGGCCGGGGACCCCGGTACTTGATTGAATATGCTCCCGCACGGCTACCGGATGTACAACGGGATGTTGTCGATCACTCCTTCCGTGTACCGCATGAGACATTCCAGCATCCAGTTGGCGAAAAAAAGAAGGGCCAGGAGCACAATCAGGATCTTCGGAACAAAGGTCAGGGTCATCTCGTGGATCTGTGTCACGGCCTGGAATATACTGACGGCCAGCCCGACGATAAGGCCCAGTCCCAGCATCGGCATCGACACAAGGATGGTCGTCTTGATGGCTTCCTGGGCGAACGAGATCACGAATTCCGGGGTCATGACTCAAGGGCCTCCAAAGCTTCTCACCAGTGAACCCACAATCAGATACCAGCCGTCCACCAGGACAAAGAGCATCAGTTTGAACGGAAGGGAAATCAGAACGGGCGGCAGCATCATCATGCCCATGCTCAACAGAACGCTTGCCACGACCATATCGATGATCAAAAAGGGCACATACAGCACGAACCCGATAATAAACGCCGTTTTCAGCTCGCTGATGGCGAAGGCGGGAATGAGGACCGGCATGGGGATGTCATCGGGGCGCCCGGGTTTCTTCATGGCCGCCAGTTTGACGAACAGCGCCAGGTCCTTCTCCCGTGTCTGCTTCAGCATGAACTGCCGGATCGGGCGCGCGGCCTTGGCCAGCGCGGCATCCCGGGAAATTTCTTCGTTCATGTAAGGCCTGAGCGCGTTGTCGTTGATCCGCTGCCATACCGGCATCATGATGAAAAAGGTCAGAAACAGGGCCAGCCCGGCGATAATCTGGTTGGAGGGAGTCTGCTGGGTCCCGAGGGCATGACGGAGAAACGACAATACCACCGCAAGGCGCGTAAAAGAGGTCATCAGGACCAGGATGGCCGGGGCCAGAGAGAGAACGGTCAGGGCGAAAACGATCTGGAGAAGGGCCGATACGTCGGCCGGGCCGTCCCCTTTTCCGATGCCTACGTGCAGTGTTGGAAAAGAAAAATCCGCGGCAAAAAGATTCTCCCGGAAAACTCCGATCGCCAGGAGAAACAGGATGATCCCCGGCAGGGCCTTCTTCAGCTTATGCCGTCTCTTCCGATCCGTCCGTGTCATTTCCACCCGCTATCCCGTTTTCTTTCTCCGGGTTTTCAAGATTCGCCAGGAACGTGATATTCCCCGGACTCACTCCCAGCACCAGTCGCTGACCGGAGATCTCCACCACATGGATCCTGTCCCTGTTCGACAGCGGCAGCGTGGACAGCACCCGGATATCTGGACCATTCCCCGTCAGCCTCCTGCTCAGCAGAAATTTTCTGGCGGCATGGAGAAACAGAAGCAGGAGCCCCAGGACGATAAAGAGCATCGCCGCCGTTTTCAACCCTGTCCCGAAAAGATCCAGTTGGGATATCTCCTGCATGTTCCGCCTTTCCTGATTGGAAATCCCGCCGTGGCGGGACCCAGGCAGTATTCGTGGATGCTTTTCAATTCACGCGCCTACACTCAAAACGCCGTTCTCCCGGGGGGACCGATTCATGCCAGGGATCTCACCCGCTCGACGGGGCTGATGATATCGGTTATTCTCACGCCCACCTTGTTGTCCACCACCACGGCCTCCCCCCGCGCCACCAGTTTGTCGCTCACATAGATATCCAGAGACTCTCCCACCGGTTTCCCCAGATCCACCACCGATCCCTGTCCCAGCTGGAGCAGGTCATTGACGAGCATCTTTGTCCGGCCGAACTCAACGGATATCTGGAGCGGGATGTCAAGGATCAGGTCGATATCATAATTTTCCTTTCTCCCCGTCGGTCCGTCGTTCTTCAATCCTCCGCCTTCAGCCCGGGTTTTCTCCGTTTCCCCGGCCTCGGACGCCTGCCCTTCCGCACGCGCTTCCGTGTCTTTCTCTTCCGCCATGGCTTACTCCTTGTCCACCCTGTGTATGATTTTGACGGCCCGGTTTTTATTGAGAACCCCGAGGTGAGCGCTGAACTTTGGAATGCCTTCGATGCTCACCTGGACCGGGGATCCCACCGGCTGTTCCAGTCTGAGAACGTCATTCATTTTCAGGCCAAGAAATTTCTCCCCGCTTATCCTGGTGGTTCCGAAGGTGCATTTCAGTTCGAACTGCATCTTTTTGAGCTCTCTTTCAATATGGGTCCGCCATGCCTCATCGACTTCCTGGCTCCCGCTGTTGAAGCTGAAGACCAGCTTCTTTTTTATGGGTTCGATGGTGGAAAACGGTATGCAGAAATAGATCGACCCCGAGGCGTTTGCGATGTCCAGCGTAAATCTACTCGAAATGACCATTTCGTCCGGCGGAACAATGGCCGCGAACTGGGGGTCCATCTCGGAGCGGGTCATGACCATCTTCACCTTGTGGACGTCCTCCCAGGCCTGCTCCATGTTGTCCAGCGTGATCCGGGTGATCTTCTCGATGATCTTCAATTCGATGCTGGTGAATCCCCGTCCCTCGACTTTTACGTGGCTCACGCCCTTCCCGCCGAACAGGGTATCGATAAAGGAAAAAACCAGGGGCCCCTCTATCACCAGCATCCCGAATCCCCGCAGGGGTTCGATCCTGAAAATGTTCAGGCTCGCCGGAAGCGGCAGGGCCCGGCAGAACTCCCCGAACTTGAGCGACTCGATTCCGGCCGGGTCCACATCCACGCCGTTCCCGGTAATGGACAGGAGACTGGTTTTAAAGAAAGAGGCGAACCGGTCATTGATAACGGCAATGGCCGGCATCTTCCTCCTGACCGGACCGGCCTGGGCGGTGAAGTCATAGGGTTCGAAGGCCCCTTCCTCAACAGGGGTCTCTGCTTCGGTTTCCACCTTCCCGTCGGTGATTCCTCCCAGAAGGGAATCCACCTCGTCCTGTGATAAAACATTTCCCATCGCAATTCCCGTTCGGATTCAGGTTTTGCCGCGCGTCATTCCGCCTTCCGAGCTACTGGACCACGAACTCGACGAAATACACCTTGCGGACCACGTCCGCCCCCAGCGTCTGCTTGATCCGGGAGAGGAGGGATCTTTTGAGTTTCATCTTTCCGCCGGTGCTGTTGATTTCATCGTAGGAAAGGCTGGACAGCACAAAAAGGATGGCATCCCTCAGTTTCGCACTCTGCTTATCCACCAGTTCCTTTCCTTTTTCACTCGCCACTTCCAGCTCCATGGTAATCTTCAGGTACCTCCGCCCCAGTCCGGACTTGTCCGCCAGGTTCACGATAAACGACTTGAGGGGACACATAATGCTCATTCCCTCCGTCAGCCTCTCGGGGATCGCCTCCACCCCGGCCGGGGTATCCGCCTTTTTTCCCTTGGAAAACATCTGCCAGCCGATAAAACCGCCGGCGCCCAGTACCAGCACCATCCCGATAATGAGGATCAGCTTGAGGGGCGATTTCTTCGGCGCCGCGCCGTTCTCCGCGCCGGCCGCCACTGCTTTATTTTCTCCGGCCATCTATACCTCCTTCAAATGCCTAAAAATAATCTCCACTCTCCTATTAAGCGCCCGGTTCCGTTCACTGTCATTTTTATGGACAGGCCTGGAAGGACCGTACCCCCCCACTGAGAAGCGCGACGGGGGGAGGTCCTTTTTTTCCAGGAAGTACCGCAGCACGGAAATCCCCCGGTATGCGGAAAGCTCCCAGTTCGACGCGAAGCGTCCCGTCTGGATCGGCCGGTCATCGGTATGTCCCATGATCAGGATGTCGTTGGGACAGGACGAAATGGCGTTTGCGATGGCGTCCAGAAAAGGATAGGCGTCCTTCCTGAGCGTCACCGATCCCGGATCGAACAAGACATGATTCTGAAATGAAAGGACCAGACCCCGGTGATCATCGGAGACATGGATCAGCTTGCTCAGATCGACGATCACCTTTTCCACCTTTTTGCTCTTCTTGAACGACGGGATGAGAAGCCTCCGGATATAATCCTGATCAATGACCACCAGCCGGTCGCTGCTCTCATACCTCGTGATAAAGCTGGCCAGGTCTCCTATCCCCCGTGAACCCGACAACTCCAGGACGCCCGGGGCACCGGAGAAATTCGCGAAGGTTTCCTTCAGTTTCTTGGTGTCCATGGAGGACATGGTCAAAAGGAGCACGAAGAAGGTGAGAAGGAGCATGATGAGATCCGAAAAAGTCACCATCCACGCGGACGTGTTCGGCTCCTCTTCATTGGTGTTTTTTTCCCTTTTTCCGGCCATGTTCAAAAAATCCTGAAATTAAATCTCTTGTAGGTGAAAATACCGGTCTTTTTTTTCATGACGATTCGCTTCAGGTATAGGGGAGGGTTGAAATTGAATCGCATCTCGACCCGCTCGTTCCGGCGCCTCGACTCCCGTGTATCATTGGGGGCGACAGGCCGGTATCCCGCGCACCCACAGGCCTCTACGCGCTCGGGCTTCAGCCCGCCTTCCCCGGTGATATACTCGAGCACACGGATGGCCATGAGGCTCGACAGCTCCCAGTTGGAGGCATATCCTTTTTCTTCACCAGGCCGGGAGTCCGTGTGACCGCTGATTTTTATCTCGTAGTTCCTGTCCCTGACAAAGTCGCATATCCGCTTCAGCAACAGCACGGCCGAGGGTTTCA
>CAZCVB010000036.1:0-14236 GCA_964501805.1 uncultured Desulfobacteraceae bacterium
TCTCAAACTCCTCTCTCCACTGCTCTCCGCTCAATGCCTCAGACCGCAGACACGATAACCTACCATCGATAATGAGCAAAGGCCTTGTTGGCCTCGGCCATCCGGTGGGTATCCTCCTTTTTCTTGACCGTGGCCCCTCTTCCGTTAGCAGCGTCCATGAACTCGCCCGCCAGTTTCGCGGCCATGGTTTTTTCGCCCCTTTCTCTGGCATAATTGATGAGCCACCGGATACTGAGGGCCTGCCTTCTCGCCGGCCTGACCTCCGTCGGCACCTGATACGTGGAGCCGCCCACGCGCCTCGATTTTACTTCCACCGCGGGCTTAACATTCTCAATCGCCTTGTGAAAAATGGACAGGGGGTCCTGTTTGGTCTTTTCCTTGATAATATCGAAGGCACCATAAAGGATCGACTGGGCGATGCTCTTTTTCCCTTTTTTCATCAGGTTGTTCACAAATTTCGAGACAAGAACGCTCTTGTACCTTGGATCCGGTATAATTTCTCTCTTCGCAACGACTCTTTTTCTGGGCATCAAAAACCTCCAGGAAGTGGCCCGTTAAAGGCTTTTGGGTCTCTTGGCCCCGTATTTTGACCGGCCCTGTCTCCGGTCATCCACGCCGGTCGTATCCATGGTGCCCCTGATCACATGGTAACGGACACCGGGCAGATCCTTGACCCGCCCTCCCCGGATCAGGACAACAGAATGCTCCTGAAGGTTGTGTCCCATGCCGGGGATGTACGACGTCACCTCGATCCCGTTCGTCAACCTGACCCTTGCGACCTTTCTGAGGGCGGAATTCGGCTTTTTCGGCGTCGAGGTATAAACCCTGATACAGACTCCCCGTTTCTGCGGAGAGCCCTGCAAGGCGGGGGTCTTGACCTTTTTACGGTGTTTTCGGCGGCCTTTTCTCACCAGTTGATTGATGGTCGGCATAGCAACTCCTTCGTACCTGTTTCAACCCTGTGGATGAACGTTCCACCCCTCTCCGGGATTTTTCGAGCAATGGATCTTCACCTTCCGTCCGGCGGTATGCCACGGGCGATTCCCGGGACCGTGACGACCTGCTGCCGCGGGCCTTCAATCGTCTCCGGCCTGACGAAAAGGAGGTTTTCCGGATCCCGCCCGGCGCTGTTTCATCTCCACCGGGATGGACCGATTCGATGAAATTCACAAAATCATATTTTTTATCTTTTATTGTTCATCTTGTCAAGATATTTAAAACCTGCAGGCCATTTATTCCCGCCGGACGCCCGGCCCCGCAGGAAGGAATCCGGCCCTCTATTCGGCAATGCCGATATCGATATTTCGATACGCCTTCACCCCGGTCCCGGCCGGTATCAGCCGCCCCATGATCACGTTTTCCTTCAACCCTTTCAGGTAATCGATTTTCCCGGCGATACTGGCATCGGAAAGAACTTTCGTGGTCTCCTGGAAAGAAGCGGCGGAGATAAAGCTCTCCGTGGTAAGCGAGGCCTTCGTAATGCCCAGGAGCAGGGGCGCCGCGCTGGCAGGTTTTCCGCCCCGCGCGATGATCTTATTGTTCTCTTCTTCAAACCGCCATTTCTCAACAAATTCCCCGATGAGAAAATTGGAATCCCCCACATCGGTTACGCTGACCTGCCGCAGCATCTGCCGGACAATCACCTCAATGTGCTTGTCGTTGATTTTTACCCCCTGGAGCCGATAGACCTCCTGCACCTCGTTAACGAGATATTTCGCAAGTTCCTTCAGGCCTCGGATCCGGAGGATATCGTGGGGATCGGCCGAGCCGTCCATCAGTGGTTCGCCCGCCCGCACGTAGTCTCCTTCAAGGACGCTCACGTGCTTGCCCCGGGCCACATAATAATGTACCGGATCGCCCACGTCGGGGGTTACGGTCATTTTCCTCTTGCCCTTGGTATATTTTCCAAAGGAAACGACCCCGTCGATTTCGCTGATGATTGCGGTTTCTTTCGGTTTTCTGACCTCGAACAGTTCCGCGACCCGGGGCAGACCACCCGTAATATCCTTGGTTTTCGTGGTCTCCCGCGGTATTTTCGCCAGGACCGTGCCGGGGGCCACCTCATCGCCCTCATTCACCATGATAATGGCACCCACGGGGAGATGGTACCGGGCCTGGCCTTTGCCTCCGCTCCGCAGAGAAGCGGTTTTTCCGCCCTTGTCTTTCAGCGAAATCCGGGGCCGGATGTCCACGTCACGGGACTCAACGATCACCCGGCTGATCTTCCCGGTCACGTTGTCCCGCTTTTCCTGCATGGTGACACCTTCGATGATATCCCCGAACTTTACCGTTCCGTCGACCTCCGTCATGATGGGAATAGTAAAGGGGTCCCATTCGGCCAGCGTCTGGTCGAGTTCCACCTGATCACCGTCATGAACCATGAGGGTGGCGCCGTAGGTGATGGGGTACCGTTCCACTTCCCTGCCTCCCTTGCCCAGGATGGCGACCTCGCCGTTCCGGTTCATCACCACAAGCTGTCCCGCCTCGTTTTCCACGGTTTTCAGGTTGAGAAATTTTATCCGGCCCCGGTTCCGGGTCCGAATGCTTGACTGTTCCACGCGTCTGCTGGCGGTGCCCCCGATATGGAACGTCCGCATGGTCAGCTGGGTCCCGGGTTCACCAATGGACTGGGCCGCGATAATGCCGATGGCCTCGCCGATGTTCACTTCATGGCCATGGGCCAGGTCCCTTCCATAACACTTCTTGCAGACACCCCGCTTGGCCTTGCATGTCAGGGCGGACCGGATCCGGATCCTTTCCAGTCCGGCCGATTCGATCTTCTGGATACCCGCTTCATCAATGATTTCATTGGCCGGCACCAGGACCTCGCCGGTGACGGGGTCACAGACATCTTCCAGCGCGACACGGCCCAGGGCCCGCTCTCCGACCCTCTGGAGGATTTCGCCCCCCTCCACCAGCGCCTCCACCCATATGCCGTCGAGGGTCCCGCAATCCTCTTCCGTGATGATGGCGTCCTGGGCCACATCTACCAGCCTTCGGGTCAGATAACCGGAATTGGCCGTCTTGAGCGCGGTATCGGCCAGACCCTTTCGGGCGCCGTGGGTGGAGATAAAATACTGCAACACCGTGAGGCCCTCCCGGAAATTAGAGGTAATGGGGGTTTCGATAATCTCTCCTGAAGGCTTGGCCATCAGGCCCCGCATGCCGGCCAGCTGTCTCATCTGGTCCTTGCTTCCCCGCGCGCCGGAATCGGACATCATATAGATGGGGTTGAAACTGTTCACCTCCACCGTTTTCCCGGAAGGTATCTTCACCCTTTCAACCGCCATCTGTTTCATCATTTCCGACGCCACGTCTTCCGTGGACTGGGCCCAGATATCCACGACTTTATTGTATTTTTCTCCATCCGTGATCAGGCCGCTGACATACTGGTCGTCAATTTTTTTCACCTCTTTTTCGGCCTTTTCGATAATCTCCTCTTTTTTCGAGGGAACGATCATGTCCTTCATGGAGATGGAAATACCCGACAGCGTCGCATACTTGTAGCCGACGTCTTTCAAACGGTCCGCAAGGATCACGGTGGATTTGACGCCGGCCCTTCGATACGACTCGTTGATCAGGGCCCGGAGCTGTTTCTTCGACATCACCTTGTTCAAAAGGACAAAGGGGAGTGATTTCGGCAGAACTTCGTAAAGGATCACGCGACCGGTGGTCGTCTCGCGGAGTTCTCCCTCGATCCGGACCTTTATGGCGGCATGCAGATCCAACTGGCCCGCGTCATAGGCGATTCGGACTTCCCGGGGACCCGAGAAGACGCTTCCCTCTCCCTTTGCACCCGGCCGCTCCCTGGTCATATAATAGATGCCCAGGACGATATCCTGGCTTGGGACGATGATGGGATCGCCGTTGGCGGGCGAAAGGATATTGTTGGTGGACATCATGAGGACCCGGGCCTCGATCTGGGCCTCGATGGACAGCGGCACGTGAACCGCCATCTGGTCTCCGTCAAAGTCGGCGTTGAATGCGGTGCACACCAGGGGATGCAGGTGAATCGCCTTTCCTTCCACGAGAATCGGCTCAAACGCCTGGATCCCGAGACGGTGGAGCGTGGGCGCCCGGTTCAGCAGGATACAGTACTCCTTGACCACCTCGTCCAGGGCGTCCCAGACTTCGGGCGGTTCCCGCTCAACCATCTTTTTGGCCCCTTTGATGGTAGTGACCAGGCCTTTCTCGTCCAGTTTGTTGTAGATAAACGGTTTGAACAGCTCCAGGGCCATCTTTTTCGGAAGCCCGCACTGGTGCAACCGGAGATCGGGTCCCACGACGATCACGGAACGCCCGGAGTAATCGACCCGTTTTCCCAGGAGATTCTGCCGGAAGCGCCCCTGCTTTCCCTTCAGCATATCGCTGAGAGACTTGAACGGCCGCTTGTTCGGTCCGGTGACCACCTTGCCCCTTCTCCCATTGTCGAACAGGACATCCACCGATTCCTGCAACATCCTCTTCTCGTTCCGGACGATGATCTCCGGCGCGTTCAGTTCCAGGAGGCGTTTAAGCCGGTTATTTCGGTTGATCACGCGGCGGTAGAGATCGTTCAGGTCGGACGTGGCGAAACGGCCCCCGTCAAGGGGAACCAGCGGCCGCAGATCGGGAGGCAAAACCGGAATCACGTTCAGGATGGTCCATTCAGGCCGGTTTTTCGATTCTTTGAATGCATCGATAATCTTGAGACGCTTGGCCAGTTTCTTTCGTTTCGCATCCGACTTCGTCCCAAGCATTTCAATGCGCAGGGTCTTGGACAGATCGTCCAGATCCAGGTTTCGCAGCATGGTCTGGATGGCTTCCGCCCCGATCCCGGCTTCAAAACGATCCCCGTAATCCTCTCTCGCCTGCCGCAGTTGCTCGTCGCTCAGGAGCGTCCCTCTCGCCAGGGGGGTGTCCCCGGGGTCGATCACGATATAGGCCTCAAAATAGAGGACTCTCTCCAGGTCCTTCAGCGTCAGATCCAGGAGGTTCCCCACTTTCGAAGGCAGACATTTCAGAAACCAGATATGGGCCACGGGCGCGGCCAGTTCGATATGTCCCATCCGCTCGCGCCGGACTTTGCTCTGGATCACCTCGACACCGCATTTTTCACACACGATGCCCCGGTGTTTCATGCGCTTGTACTTGCCGCAGTTACATTCATAGTCCTTGATGGGACCAAATATTTTCGAGCAGAAGAGGCCGTCCCTCTCCGGTTTGAAGGTACGGTAATTGATGGTCTCCGGTTTTTTTACCTCTCCGAAAGACCACTCCCGGATCTTTTCGGGAGACGCGAGTGAGATCCTGACGGCATTGAAACTGGAAGGATCCTTTGGCCTTGCAAAAAAACTGTATATTTCTTCCAATGCTCTCTCCTTTCGCGCTCTGTAAGGGCTGTTAACGCGCGAATACCCGCCGCGGCGGGGGTCCGAAAGAACTTAGACCTGGCTGTCTTCGAAAAGCTGGATCTCCAGGCCGAGACTCTGAAGTTCTTTCATAAGCACTTTGAAGGATTCGGGAAGTCCCGCTTCAAGGACATTGTTCCCTTTCACGATCCGCTCATACATCCGGGTCCGGCCGGCGACATCGTCGGACTTGACGGTCAAAAATTCCTGAAGCGAATAGGCCGCCCCATAGGCTTCCATGGCCCATACCTCCATTTCTCCCAACCGTTGTCCGCCGAACTGCGCCTTCCCTCCCAGGGGCTGCTGGGTCACAAGGGAATACGGGCCGATGGAACGGGCGTGCAGTTTGTCGTCCACCAGGTGGTGCAGCTTCATGATGTACATGATTCCCACGGTTACCTTCTGATCGAACGGCTCCCCGGTCTTGCCGTCGTAGAGGGTCGTCTGGCCCGTAACCGGCAGCCCGGCCTCTTCCAGGCTTTTCTTTATCTCTTCTTCCTCGGCGCCGTCGAAGACCGGCGTTGCCATAGGGACGCCCTCCGAAAGGAGCCGCGCCTTTTCGACCAGTTCTTTATCAGTTGCGTTTTCAAAAAAACGCCGGTACTCATCGCCGGGAAAAACCCTTTTCAGTTTGGCTTTCAGCGCCTCGCAATTTTCCATCTTTTTAAGAAGGTCGCCGATCTGTTCGCCCAGCCCGCGCGCCGCCCAGCCCAGATGGGTCTCCAGGACCTGGCCCACGTTCATTCGAGAGGGAACGCCGAGGGGGTTCAGGACAACGTCCACGGGGGTTCCGTCCTCAAAATAGGGCATATCCTCCACGGGAAGAATCCGGGACAGGACTCCCTTGTTTCCATGCCGCCCCGCCATCTTGTCCCCGACAGACAGTTTCCGTTTGACCGCAACATACACCTTGACCATCTTGATGACGCCGGGCGCCAGTTCATCCCCCAGGCTGAAACGTTCTTTCTTGTCCTCAAAGGTCTGCCGGATTTCCTGCACCTTGACGGAATATTTTGTGGCGATGGATTCCACCTGCTCGATCACATCCATGGAAGCCTTGATGTCCGCATTGATCCATGCGGTCACCGGAATCCTGTCGATATCCTCACGCTTTATGGTCTTCCTGGCGCGCATGAGGACATCGCCGGTCCCCTTGTCATGAAGATCGGTCTTGAGTTTTTTTCCGCCGATAAGCTCTTCCAGTTTCTCCCTTGCGCTCTTCCCGATGATTCCGATCTCATCGTGAAGGTCCTTCTCGAGCCGGTGCATCTCCTCCGCCTCGATGTCAAGGGATCTCTGGTCCTTTTCAACCCCTCTCCTCGAAAAGACCTTGGCATCAATAACGATCCCCTGGACACCGGGCGGCACTTTCAAAGAGCTGTCTTTCACATCACCGGCCTTGTCCCCGAAAATCGCCCTGAGGAGTTTCTCCTCGGGAGACAGCTGCGTCTCCCCCTTCGGGGTAATCTTGCCCACCAGCACATCGCCCGGCCCGACTTCCGCTCCGATCTTGATGATGCCGCTCTCGTCCAGGTTCTTTAACGCCTCTTCCCCCACGTTGGGGATATCGCGGGTGATCTCTTCCTTTCCCAGCTTGGTATCCCGGGAGACCACCTCGAATTCCTCGATGTGAAGCGACGTATAGATGTCTTCTTTTACAACCCGTTCACTGATGAGGATGGAATCCTCAAAATTGTAGCCGCCCCATGACATGAAAGCGACCATCACATTCTGGCCAAGGGCCAATTCTCCCAGTTCTGAGGCCGGTCCGTCCGCAATGATCTGGCCCTTCCTGACGATATCACCCTTTTTAACGATCGGCTTCTGCGTGTAGCAGCTGTTCTGGTTGGACCGTTTAAATTTAATCAGCTTGTAGATCTCCACCTCCGGGCCGTCCTCGCCGGAACCGCTGGAACGAACGACAATCCGGGAGGCGTCCACATCCACCACGACCCCATCTCTCCTTGAGGCGACCGAAATTCCCGAATCACGGGCGACGACGTTTTCGATGCCGGTGCCCACCAGGGGGGCTTTCGCTCTCAGAAGGGGAACGGCCTGGCGTTGCATATTGGATCCCATCAGCGCACGGTTGGCGTCATCGTGCTCCAGGAACGGAATCAGCGAAGCGGAAACGCTCACCAGTTGGTCCGGCGACACGTCCATGAAACGGATGTCCTTGACGTCCGTTTTCGCGGCCTCTCCCTCGATCCGGACCGCCGCCTCTTTTCGGACGAAGAACCCCTCCTCGTCCAGGGGTGCGTTGGCCTGGGCGATGGGATAGTCCTTTTCATCGAGCGCTGAGAGATATTCGATCTCGTTGGTCGCCTTTGCATTTTCCACTTTTCGGTAAGGTGTTTCGATAAACCCGAATTCATTCACCCGCGCATAGGTACTAAGGGACACGATCAAACCGATATTCGGCCCTTCCGGCGTCTCAATGGGACATATCCGGCCATAGTGCGTCGGATGGACATCCCGGACCTCGAACCCCGCTCTCTCACGGGTCAGCCCGCCCGGACCCAGCGCACTCAGGCGCCGCTTGTGCGTCACTTCCGAAAGCGGGTTGGTCTGGTCCATGAACTGAGAGAGCTGGCTGGTCCCGAAAAATTCCTTGACAACGGCGGAGACCGGCTTGGAGTTGATGAGATCGTGGGGCATCAGCGTCTCCACCTCCTGAAGACTCATCCGTTCCTTGATGGCCCGTTCCATCCTCACGAGACCGATCCGGTACTGGTTTTCCAGCAGTTCGCCAACCCCTCTGACACGACGGTTCCCGAGGTTGTCAATATCGTCCACCATGGACTCGGCGACCTTCAGCTGGATCAGCTCATCCACCACCGCCAGGATATCTTCCTTCTCCAGGGTTCGTTTATTCAGGGGGACATCCAGGTTGAGCCGGTAATTCAACTTCAGGCGTCCGACCTTCGAGAGGTCATAGGTATTCATGCTGAAAAAAAGATTATTGAAAAAATTGTTGGCGACCTCCTGCGTGGGAGGACTGCTGGGCCGCATTTTTCTGTAAATATCAAGGACCGCCTCATCCGGCGTGCTGATTTTATCGAGCATCATTGTGTTCCGGATGGAGGGACTCACGCCCGGTGCATCCAGAATCAGGCATTCCACCTCGTCGATGCCCTTTTCCAGCAGCATTTCAATCGATTCCCGCGTCAGAGACTGGTTCGCCTCGACAAGAATCTCCCCCGTCTCCTTGTCCACGATATCCGCGGCCGCTACGCGCCCCTCGACATCTTCAAGACCGAGGGGGATATGGGAAATTTCCAGCCGCTTCAACTTCTTATCAAGCCGCTTGGTGTACTTTTCACCCTTTTTGGCCAGGACCTCTCCTGTCCCGGGATCCACAATATCCCTGGGAAGACGGGACTGATAGAGATGTTCGAGCCTGGCCTCCCGACGGCATTCCTTTTCACTGATGCCGATAATTTCAGTCTTATAGAATCGATGCAGAATCTCCGCCGTTGAACACCCCAGCGCCCTCAGAAGGATGGTTGCCGGGAATTTTCGCCGCCGGTCGATCCGCACGTACAGGATGTCTTTCGGATCAAACTCGAAATCGAGCCAGGATCCCCGTAGGGGAATCACCCTGGCCGAATACAGGAGTTTTCCGCTGGCATGGGTCTTCCCCTTGTCATGGGCGAAAAACACGCCGGGTGATCGATGAAGCTGGCTGACCACCACCCGCTCGGTCCCGTTGATGATGAACGTTCCGCGGTCCGTCATCATCGGGAGCGTTCCGAAATAGATGTCCTGTTCCTTGATGTCCCGGATGCTCCGGGTGCCGTCGGTGCTGTCCGTATCGAAAACCACAAGCCGAACGGTCAGCCGGAGAGGGGTTTCGTATGTCATCCCCTTGTTGAGGCAGTCATCTTCATCATATTTGGCATCTTCAAAGGTATATTTCACGAACTCAAGGGAAGACGTACCCGCAAAATCGTGGATCGGAAACACGCTCCTGAAAGCCCCTTCCAGGCCGAAATCCTCTCTCTGATCAGGGGGAACATCCTTCTGCAAAAGCCGGTCGTAGGATTGCTTTTGCATGTCGATCAGGTTGGGGATCCCGATAATCTTTTTTATTTTCCCGAAACTTCTTCTCGGACGTCTGCCGACACCATTTTGTCCCGACATGGTATCTCCTTGTTGCAACGGTGTGCGTGAAATCTCTAAACCCGGTCTCTTCCGGCTGTTTTGCCGTTACGGACCCGGTGAATGCAGTTGCGCTTCCTCCCGGCGGACATTCACGGACATGGGCACCTTTCCCATAACTCCGCTGCGCTCACGGAAAATCCGGGAACCGGCGCCGGGGCGGACGTCCCGCCCCGGCAGCGTTCCACCGGCGCTGAGAAGGGGATTACTTGATCTCGACGCTCGCGCCCACCTCTTCCAACTGGGTCTTGATTCCCTCGGCCTCTTCCCTGGAAACCCCTTCCTTCACCGCACCGGGGGCGCCGTCCACCACGGCCTTGGCCTCCTTCAATCCCAGGCCGGTTATGGACCGGACCACTTTGATCACCTGGATCTTCTTGTCGCCCACGGCGGTCAATACGACATCGAACTCGGTCTGTTCAGGGGCCTCTTCCTGGGCCTGGCCCGCCGGAGCAGCCGCCGCCACCGCCACGGGTGCGGCGGCGCTTACACCAAATTTTTCCTCAAGCTCTTTTACAAACTCCGAAAGATCAAGCACCGTCATGTTGGCGATAAATTCGATTACATCCTCTCTCGTGATATTTTCTGCCATTTTCTTTTTTCAACCTCCCTGGTTTTGCTTCCGGCTCAAGCGGATTCCGATTTTTTATCTTCTATGGCTTTCAACACATACACCAACTGGCTCATCATGCTATTCAGGACCCTTACAAAAGATACGGGCACGGCCTGCATGGCCGAAAGGGCCTGGGCCAGAAGGACCTCTTTTCCGGGAAGATCGGCCAACCGCCGAATCCCGGCAGCATCGATGGCCTTCCCGGAAATCTGTCCGGCCTTGATCACAAGGGCTTCAAAATCCTTGCTGAAGTCAACCAGCACCTTGGCCGGCCTCACCACGTCTTCGTCCGAATCCACCAGCGTGATGCCGCACGGCCCCTCCATCTGGTCCTGAATACAGGCCGTGTCGGTGTCGTCACTGGCCCGTTTCAACAGGCGGTTTTTGACTACATGAAACCGGGCGTTCGCATCCTTCAGCTCTCTCCTGAGCCGGTTCATGGCCTCAACATCGAGCCCCTTGTATTCCACCAGGAACGTGCATGGAACCTTTTCAAGTCGCTCATGAAGGCCGGCGACGAATTCCATTTTTTCTTTTCTATCCATATTCACCTCCTCTCCATTTGACTGTCGACACGAAATCCTCTCGTGCATCCTCTCTCTTCCCGGCTGATTGTTTTCCCGATGAACGGCAATCCCGGCCCCCATGAAATTTCTGCACGTTATGGAGCGGGTTGAAATTGCCGTCCACAGGAAACCCGGACAAGATCAAAAACACACTCGGGATCTCCATGCGTCAAAGGCAGAGGCGCAAGATGATTTATCTCACCTGGAACAGTCTCGGCAGGCATATGCATTAAGCCCATCACGCCGTCTGCGTCCGGAGATTTCACGGACTGGCATGGGCACCTGCTGTCTTTGACCTCAAAATTTCGTTCGGTAGGTCTATCCCGTATTTTCTTTTTCACGGACCGGAGATCCGAGGGTTCCGATCCGCTCATGGACATAAACGGTTACCGCAGCTTCTCAAGAAATCGGGGTAAGAAATGTCACCGCGAGGAAGAGGGACCGACGATTTCGAGACCTTTACAAAACGCCAAGGGCCTCGATTTCTTGAAAACACATGCTCAAAATAGGTTCTCACAGCCAATCACATCAGCCGCGCATCCGGTACTTCCCGAAAAAAGACAACAACCGCCCCTGCTCCGGTGATGCGGCATGAAATCCTCGTAATCCGTAAGCCGGCTGTAGACGGGAATACAGAAAGAATGCCGCGCCGGGTCCATTTTTTTCCGGCCCGCATTCCTCTATCGCCCGGAACATCCTTTTATTATTGATTCAGGAGATCCTTCACATAAGCGGGGTCCACCTTGATTCCCGGACCCATTGTCGTAGAAATCGCGATACCCTTGAGATAAGTCCCCTTACTGGAAGCAGGTTTCAGCTTCAAAACCGTCTCTAAAAACGCGGAAATATTTTCCAGGAGCTTTTCCAGGCCGAAGGATACCTTCCCCATGGGAGCATGGACAATTCCCGCTTTTTCAACCTTGAAATCGATTTTTCCGGCCTTGACTTCCTTGACCGCTCTTTCGATATCAAATGTCACAGTACCGAGTTTCGCATTCGGCATCATGCCCCGGGGCCCCAGGATACGACCCAGTTTTCCAACAACACCCATCATGTCGGGAGTTGCGATCGCCTTGTCGAAATCGAGCCACCCCTTCTGGATCTTCTCCGCCAGATCTTCGGCCCCCACCACATCGGCGCCGGCCTCGCGGGCCTCTTTTTCCTTTTCTCCCCTGGCAAATACGGCGACCCGCACATCCTTGCCCACACCATTGGGCAGGACCACCGTCCCCCGGACCATCTGGTCCGCATGTCGGGGATCCACGCCCAGGCGAACCGCCACGTCAACGCCTTCATCAAATTTTGCGAAAGCGCAGTCCACGGCCAAACGGATCGCCTCCTGAAAATCGTATTTCCGGACCCGATCGATCTTTTCCGCGCTGTTCCTGTATTTTTTTCCTCTCCACGGCATGTCTATATTTCCTCTCACTTAGGGAAATCCCGTCCAGAACAACCATCAACCCCGCATGCCCCGTGCCCCTGATACGGAAATCCGTCCAGCGGAAGGCACCCGGATCCTTTTCAAGGGTTCCGGCATGCAAGGGCGGCGCACCCGGGCGACCGGGTTTTTCAGCCCTCACGCGTCAACAACGGTGATTCCCATGCTCCTTGCTGTTCCCTCGATAATTCTGCTCGCCCCCTCCAGGTCATAGGCGTTCAAATCTTCAAATTTCAGCTTCGCGATCTCCTCCACCTGTTTTTTCGTTACCTCCCCCACCTTCTCCCGGTTCGGTTCACCCGACCCCTTGGCGATTTTGGCGGCCTGCTTCAGAAGCACGGAGGCCGGTGGTGTTTTGGTGATAAAAGAGAAAGACCTGTCGGCATAAATGGTGATAACAACAGGAATAACGGTCCCCGTCTGGTCCTGGGTCCTGGCATTGAATGCCTTGCAGAATTCGGCGATATTGACGCCATGCTGTCCCAGTGCAGGTCCTATGGGAGGGGAAGGGTTGGCCTGCCCCCCCTTTACCTGAAGCTTTACAGACCCGATAACTTTTTTTGCCATATCAAAACCTCTTTTTTCATATTCCCCGCGCCGTCGCAAAAAACCCTGCGACAGGGGTTCCGCGAACCCGCGGCTAAATCCTGGTGACCTGTATGAAATCGAGCTCCACGGGCGTTGGTCGCCCGAACACGGTGATCAGGACCCTCAGTTTTTCTTTCTCCGCCTTGACCTCTTCCACCACACCCTGAAAATTGTTAAAGGGCCCGTCAATCACCCGGACTTCGTCACCCTCCTCGAAACTGTACCTCGGTTTCGGCTTGCTGGCGCCTTCCTCCATTTGACGGAGAATCCGCTCCACCTCTTCATCGGGTATCGGCGTGGGTCGAACCTCCCCCCCAACAAAACCGGTCACCTTGGCGGTGTTGCGGACGATATGCCAGGTTTCTTCGTTCAAATGCATCTGGACAAGGATGTATCCGGGATAAAATTTTCTGGAGGATGTCTTTTTCTGCCCTTTCTTGAGTTCAACGACCTGCTCCATCGGGACGAGGATATCACCAAAAAACGCATCCTTCCCAAGGGTCTTGATCCGTTCCTGCAGGTTCATCTTCACCTTTTTCTCAAAACCCGAATAGGTATGTACAATGTACCATTTCAAATCCACGCCAGCACCCGACTCGTCTGAGTTCACGATACAACAACCTTTTCAAGACGCCTTGATTTACTGATTCCGGTGGAATCTCCACCGCCCCCGGGCCTGTAACACTCGGAAGATCCCCGCCGCAACCCGGCTGTCCCGGCAACGCGACGGCATCATCGCACGATGGTTTTGATCATCTTTATGAGACCAAAGTCAACCAGTCCAAGGAACAAGGCCACAATCAGCGTAAGAACAATCACCACGGCAGTGGAAGCGATCAACTCTTTCCGGGTCGGCCATTTGACCTTCATCACCTCCGCCTTGGAATCTTTCAAAAACTGCACCGCCCTCCCCAGATACCCTGTCGTGGATCCGCGACCAACGGCCTTTTTTTCAGCGGTTTTCCTGGGGACTCTGGCCGGGGACGGTGAAGGTGACGGACGTTCTCGGGAAGATGCTACGTTTGCATCCGGGGTTTTGTTTTTTCGCCGCTGGTTCGACCTCCTTTTTGACCCTTTTTTCTTTTTTTTCGGCTGATGTTTCCTCGTCATTTCACCCTCAGGCAGTCACCGCCCCGTCAGCGTGTAAAACGGATATACAAAAATGGCAGGCCAGGAGGGATTCGAACCCCCAACACCCGGATTTGGAGTCCGGTGCTCTAGCCGTTAGAGCTACTGGCCTGCATTTTTCAACACGCGTTATTTGGTTTCCTTGTGAACCGTATGCGTCCTGCAAAACGGGCAATACTTTCTGAACGACAGCTTATCAGGAGTTTTCCGTTTATTTTTTGTCGTAGTATAATTCCTGTTTTTGCACTGTTCACAGGCCATTGTAACAATGTCGCGCATTCCCGCCTCGTCTCCTCGCCTACTCGATGATTTCGCTGATAACGCCTGCGCCGACGGTCCGGCCGCCTTCACG
>CAZCVB010000037.1:0-9785 GCA_964501805.1 uncultured Desulfobacteraceae bacterium
AAACAATGCCCGGCTCCGGAGGCCCATCGGTAGTCCCCATCATGCCGCAAACCGGATGTCCCCACATCATGATCTCCGAATCCCGTCCCTATCCGGGCGGGGAAACCCATATTCCGTTCTCCCGGAGATCCATTCGGAACGGCCCCGTCCATCCTGAGGAATCTCCGCATAAAAATGCCGGGGCCCCGATTCATCGGGATCCCGGCATCCTGATTTTCATCCGCGACCCGCTGTTCAGAAACAGACGGGTGCCACGGACATTCAACCACCTTTTATTCAGCTTCAGCCGTTGTGTTCTCCATCTCTTCGATCCGGCGGTGGATATCATCCAGGGCGTTCTTCATCCGTTCCGCCTCGGCCTTGAGCATATCCACTTCGCCCGAAGCATCCATGGGATAGGGATAACCGTAAGGGGCGGGATAAAAGCCTCCCCAGGCGCGATACGGCGCCCGCCATGCGAATCCCCTGCCATATCCCATGCCTCTCCCGAAACCGGGGCCCGCGCCCCTGCCGAACCCCCGGCCATATCCCGGGCCGCGCCCGTAGGGGTAGTAGGGGTACCGGGTCCCGGCAAAGGCCGGATTGCAATATCCACGTCCGCCGCCGGTCATGGGGCCGGCGCCCATGGGTCCTGTTCCGTCAAATCCTGGCATTAGAATCACCTCCCGTCAAACTGCTCTTTTTGTATTGGTTCTATTGGTTTTTCTTTATTCCCGTCCGGCCGGCCCCCTTCACTCCACGGGGGCGGTCCCGGACGGGATCCCTCGCACCATTCACGTCCCGGGCGACCCGGTCCCGTTCTTACGAACCGAACCTGGAACCGCCGCGTCCGAACAAGGAATTCAGTCCTCTCCGGAAGAATCCGCCTCCGGACGCCCGGCCCGTTCCCCGGCCGGGGCCTCTCCCGCCCTGCGGCAGCATGCGGTTACCGGCCCCGGAACCCGGAACACGGGACCCACAGCGTCCCCTGCCCCGGCCGGTCATGGGACCCTCGCCCCTGGGGCCTGTTCCGTCGAATCTGGGCATATCAACACCTCCTTTCTCTCAAAAGGGCCCGCCGCGCCCGCGGCGCCGCCGGCCCCTCCCTCTGGACGGCAGCTCGAAATGTCCTCCCTCGATCCTGAGCACCTTGCCCAGGACAAGGGCCTCGGCCACGATACCCCTCGCCTCCGCCAGTATCCGCCCGAAGGTCTGGCGCGAGACATTCATACGCAGGGCCGCCGATGCCTGATCAAGGCCTTCATAATCGCTCATCCGGATGGCCTCCAGTCCCTCCACCGGCAGAACAATCTCGGCCCGGCCCCATGGGGGCACGCGGTTTGGAAGAAAACCGTCCACAACGGGATGGGAAAGAACAAATCGCGGTTTCCTCGGTCGCGGCATTTCAAACCCCTTTCGTCGGTTTCTCCGGGACGCCCTGCTTCCCGCTGAAGCAGTATGGGAACGACGATTCCCACGCAAAACGCTTCCCGTTTTGATCATACGATCAAAACATAAGGATAGATACGGTGTTTGTCAAGTTTTATTTTGGGCCTGAGACCAAAATTATTCAGTTATTCTCCCGGAGGAATGGTATGCGAACGGCTGGACAATGGTCGGCGGCGGTTTCCGGACCCGTTCGAGGCGATATCGGAACAGGACCGGCCGGCCCGCAATCGCCGGCAAAAAAGCACCATCCGCTCCGAATTCCGGGCAGTTACGGAAAAACGCTTGTCCAAATGGAAAAATTATTCTAAATTCAACAGGAAAGATACATTAAGGGTGCATTCGTAATATCCGTGCCCACGGAAGACCGAAAGAACGGATTTCCAAGAAGGCGCCGAACACAACCCAGGGGCATTACTGGAGAGCAGAGCCATGGACGACCTCAGGAGACGAAAACATGAACGAAAGGAATCCCTGAATCTTACCGATTATGTCATCCTCGGAATAAGCGGAGACCCCGTCAGCCGCCGTATGGGCCGGACCATAAACGTCAGCGAAGGAGGAATCCTGCTGGAGACCCATTTCCCGCTGGAAAACGGCAGGGACATTCTGATCACCATCGCCCTGGAAGAGGAAATCATCGAGCTGAAAGGACGGGTCGTCCATGTGAGGCCCGAAGATGACAAGCGGTTTCTGTGCGGTGTTGAATTCACGTCCTACAGCGCAGAGGCCGGACGCGTGTTGAAAAAATATATCAAGGCCCTCAAATCGCTGGAAATCGACTAACCCCGGAAGAGGGTAGCGGAGACGTTTATCGTCGTGCCGGTCCCGAAGCGGACTGTCCGCGCAGATGGCCCACCAGCCCGGTGGTGGCGGCGATACAGCTTCCCAGATTCTGGATCAGGTTTTTGAACGTGGTGCAGATCCCTTCATACTCCCGGCCCACCGCTTCAGCGTCCACCTTGACCACTTTCAGGTCATCCGATCCCAGAACCGATGCAAACCCGGGTTCATGACCGGTATCGACAAAGGGGAAAGATCCGAACACATCGTTTTTTTTAAGCACCAGGAGGGGGAAGGCCCCCTTTTTCCCTCCCGCCGCCACACACGCCGTTCCCTCGGAAATGGCAAACAGGTCTTCCGAATCAGACCCCTGCTTGATGATCCGCTTTTGATAACCCGCCATCCCCGGATCCGCCGGTTTCTTAAGGATCAGATCCACGGCCCGGTCCGTGATGCGTCTCAGGCGTGTATCCAGGCTCAGCATGACGGCCCGCATCTCGCGCGACAGGGAAGCATACTCGTGAGACAGGGCGTCCGCATCCAGTACGCCCAGTTGAACATCGCCTTCGGCCACGACGGAGGCGCTCCGGACCCCGGTGGTGCGCAACAGCGACGCCACGCCCCCGATAAAACAGCCTTCCCCCAGCTTGGCCACGACCACCGGGCCCTGGGCGGTCTCACGGGTCACCCGCACCAGTCCATCCAGGAGGATCCAGATCCATCTGCCGTGACCGCCTTCCCGCACGATGCGTTGTCCGTCCGGGAAATAGTCTTCGTTGACGACGTACAGGTAATCGATGGCCGGCCCCCTGATCACGGGGAAGGCGTCGCTTTTCCCTTCCGGCTCCGGTCCGGCCGCCGGAAGTTCAGCGGTGCTCGACGGACCGACCTTCTGGATCAACCCGTCATCCAGCATCCTCAGGGCGTCCAGCACGATCTGCATGCGGCTGTTTTTTATGGCCCTTTCGGTCCGGATCTTTTCTTCAAAAAACTCGAACGCCCCTCCCTCCCAGCCGAACAGCGCGTAAACGGCATCCAGGCCGGTCACCGTTCCCAGGGTCGCATTCACCGGATTTCCGTTCTCGAAATAGATCACTCCCGGTGCGGAGGCATAGGGACAGGTGACTTTCAATCGACCGGTGCTGTTATTTGAACCCAAGGTCTGAAAAATATCCGCCAGTCCGATAAAGTCGAGGGATCCCGCAAAAACTGCCTTCTGCGTCATGACGTCAACCTTCACCCGCCCATTTCAAGTCCTGCTGAAGCTGGATCAATGTCTGTTTCATGCATGCCTTCAGGGTGGGCCAGACGCCCTCTCCTTTAACCGCGCTCGCAGGAAAGGACGGGACCCTGAGTTTGCCGTTCAAATCCTTTTCCAGGACTTTCTCCGGCAGAATCGGAAACCCCTCGTCGGCAAGATCCCGTTTGTTGTACTGAAGGACCAGGGGGATCTTGAAAATGCTCAATCCGTAATCTCTCAGGTTCTGTTGCAGGTCCCGCAACGACAGGAGATTCGCCTTTCTCCGGACCTCCAGGGAATCCGCCACGAACACCACCCCGTCCACCCCCTTGAGAACCATTTTACGGGTGGAGGTATATTTCTGCTGGCCGGGAACGGTATAAAGCTGGATCGTCACGTCGCATCCCTTGATCTTTCCCAGCCCCATGGGCAGAAAATCGAAAAACAGGGTGCGGTCTCCCTTGGTGTCGATGGAGACCATATCCCCCGCGGTATGCTTCCGAAACGCCTTGAAAATGTATTCAAGGTTGGTTGTCTTTCCACACCGGCCCGGACCGTAATAGACGATCTTGCATTCGATGACCCGGTCTTTGAAGTTAAAATTCGCCATGGAATTCCACTATACCGCGCGGCACACCTCTCATCCGGAAGATCGGAACGGTTCAAACACGTCCTACTCGGTATGGATGCCGATCTCCAGCAGGTAGTCCCCCCGCTTGGGTCCTTCCTTGATCTCTGTTTTTCCGAAAAGCACGCCGTCCGCCTTGAAAAAACCGATGGGCGAAAAGCACTGGATATCCGCCAGTTCCATGCCGGTCCTGAGGGACCCAAGAACGTCCTTTTGATCCGCCGGAACGATCACGTTGACCGTGCTTCCCGCCTGGAACGTGACATCGAATTCCACGCTCTGTCCCTTGAGGGGGCCCTCCGGGATCTCCAGGGTAATGGACGACAACTCAAGGGCGCCTTCACCCGCCTCCCCTTCGTCCTCCCCTCCTCCGGGCGGGCCTTCCACCGGCGGAAGTTCGGCGGCAAGCCCCTTTTTCTTCAGGACGCTTTCGATAAACGACCGCACCTGCTTCAATTGCGGCCGTGTGAGGGTCTCGCGGGACACCCACTGTTCGAACTGCGCGACAGCCGCCCCGGCCGAGGAAAAGGACAAAAGGCAGGTGATAATGTTCTTGGCGGCCACCACCGGCAGAACGCCCTGTTCCAGCAACCGTTTGAATTCCGCCAGGGCCCGTTCATGCTGTCCGAATTTTGCCAGGACCACCGCTCCCTCGATGGCGGCATAGTCTTCGTTTTTTGAGAAAGAAAACTTTTTCCTGATGAGCTCCTGGACCGATTCGGAGAGCTCCGGGGTCTCGGGCGCGGCATTTATCTCGGCCAGGCTCTCTTCAACCGCCCGGAGCCGGTCCCCGATCGCCGCCATCAATTTTTCACGGTTCGGCAGATCCCCGGTTTTCCGTACCAGGGCCATGGCGCGGCGATACCTGTCCCTCGCTTGATCCAGAAGGCTTTGCCGGTGATAAAGTTCCGCCTCTTTCAGAAGGGATCGTATCCGTTCCTTGGCGCTCATGGAAAACCGTTCCCGTCCTCTCTTTCTCCGTTAAAGAAAAATATCGTAAATTTTTATTATGTAAATTGAACCATGGTTTGTCAATGGTATATCATCGGGCGGGAACCTCCGAAGAGGCCCGATCGGTCTTAAAAGTATAATAGATCCGGTAAAAGGCGGTCAGGTGCGTCAGCACGGCGAGAAGCCATAACGTGATATTGAAAAATCCGAAAATCGAACCGGCGGCCAGGAGGATGATCCGCTCGGGCCGCTCCATGAGTCCCACCGCGCACCCGGGAATGACCAGTTCGGCCCTGGCCCGCGTATAGCTCACAAGAAAGGCTCCGCACAGGATGATCAGCACCAGCAGGGTGCGCGCCAGGTCCCCGTCTTTCGCAAAAAACGCCAGGATCCCGCCGAACATGAAAAAATCCGAATACCGGTCCGCCACGGAATCGGTAAAGGCCCCGATCCGGGTCGCGCTCCCGCCGGCCCGCGCCAGCACGCCGTCCAGCATGTCGAAAAGTCCCGCAAAGAGGATGACGCATCCGGCCGTGGCCATGAGACCGCGGTAATAGCAGTAGGCAGCGACGGCGTTGATCACCAGTCCCGAGAGCGTAAGGGCGTTGGGGGTCACATGGTGGCGCTGAAGCAGGGGAACGAGGCGCAACAGGACCCCCTCGGTCCTGTCGCCGATCACTTTTCGCAGCATGTCGGTCCTCCATCCAGGCGACCGGACAGGGAGCCCGGATCAGACACGCTTTACCGGCCGGAGGACGCGTCCCCGGTCAGCTCCGCCAGCATCCGCCGGTACGCGGGTTTGAACTCCTCCCACAGGCGGCATCCGATCCGGTTCTGGGTGTCCACGATCGCCTTCAGAATCCGGCTGTCCGTCAGGGGGTTGATGAGGACGGCCCTCAGTACCACGATGTTCTGGGGCCGGTAACGGGTCGATTCCAGCACCGTCCGGGAGACAAAGGTGGTATCGTCCCGTCTCAGGGCCTTGTGGATCTTGATATTGAGCCCGTTGATCAGGTGATTGACCTTCCGGATCTTCCGTTCATATGCCCGGGCGGTTTCCGTTCCCTCCGCCGATGACCGGGCCGCGCCCCATTCGTCGAGCTGCCGCCTGACGCGGGCCGGAATGAAACGGTACGTCAGGATAAAAAGTTCCGGGTTGTTCAGGGTTTCAAAATTTCCGCAATGGTCCAGGATCTCCTTCATTTCTCCGGTCAGCCGGTTGGCCTGCCTGAACAGGAGCCCGTATCCTTCCCGGCCGATGATCTTCAGGGAGGCCCAGGGCTTGAGACAGGCGAAAGGCCGGGACCCCTCAATGGTGAAGCGTCCCGTGTCCACGGAGTTCTTCCGGATCACGTACTGGGAAGTATAACGGATATGATGCAGGTCCTTCTCGTTTCGAAACAGGACCACGCCCATGCTCATGGGACAGTACAGGAGTTTGTGCGCGTCGATGGTAACGGAATCGGCCTTCTCGATCCCCCTGAACATGGCGCGGTACTCTTCCACCAGGAGCGCGGAGCCGCCCCAGCAGGCGTCCACGTGGAAATGGGCGCCCGCGGCGCGGGAGATATCCGCCAGGGCGTCGAGATTGTCGATGTTCCCGGTTTCCGTGGTTCCCGCGATCCCCACAACGGCGATGATCCGGGTCTTTTCCCCGTCTTTTCCGGCCTCGAGCGTCCGTATTTTCCGTTGCAGTTTCTTAAGATCAATCCGGTTGTTGTCGTCCACCGGGATATTGATCACGTTTTCCTCCCCCATCCCCAGGAGACTGGCCGTCTTCCTTATGGAGTAGTGTCCCCTTGTGGAGACCAGGATCACGCCCCGGGTATAGCCGTAATACCGGAGGGCCCGGTCCATTCCCGCCATGCGCACGCCGGAAAAGCCGCGCTGCGGCGGAAACGCCTTCTCCCTGGCCACCAGAAGCGCGGTCATGTTGGCGAGGGTGCCGTCGGCGGTGACATTTCCCAGGGCAATGCGCGGATTCTGGATATGCTTTTCATAAAACCGGTCTTCCCGGTCGAATACCAGGCGGTGGAGCCACGCCACCAGTTCCCGCTCCACGAAGCTCGATGCCTTGGCCGTCTCGATCTTGACCTGGTTCTGATTCAGCGCGGCGATGATCATCTCGAGGAGGATCATAAAGTAGGGAATGGCGCTGGTCATATGCCCGATATAGCACGGGTTGCCCACTTTCACGGAATGGTTGATAATCTTGTTCTTTATCTCGAAGAGGACGTCTTTGATCAGCCAGGGTTTGTCCGGCACCGCGGTCTGGTCGAAGATATCGCTCAGTTCGGGCAGGGTGATGCTGCTGTGGATACCCCCCTTCTCCTGGAAAAAATCATGGAGCATCTCCAGGAGTTCATGCCCGAATTCAATGAACTTGTCCGGAGAATCCGGCATGATGAAGAGTTTCTTCAGGTAGTCCAGGTTGGCCCTGACGATCTTTGAAGATGCGTTCATGGGGTTTTCCCGCCGGGTGCGGACGGGACCTCCAGCATGCGGTCCACCGCCCGTTTTGCCCTGACCCGGATCGCCTCCGGGACCTTCACCTCGGGTTCCGATGTCTCCAGCGCCCTCAGGATCTCCTTGAGGCCGGTCCGCTTCATGTCCACGCAGATCATGCCCGGATCGGCCGGGATAAACCGCTTATCGGGATTTGTCCTGGACAGGGGATGAAGGATGCCGGTCTCGGTGCCGATGATGAATTCCCCGGCCCCGGAAGCGGCGGCGCTGGCGATCATGCCGGAGGTGCTCCGGACCTCGTCGGCCAGGTCAAGGACCTCCGGAGGACATTCCGGGTGGGCCAGGAAAACGGCCGCTGGATGGGCGGCCTTCACCTTTTTTACCTGTTCCGCGCTCAGGCGGTCGTGGATCGGACAGAACCCGTCCCACCAGGCGATCTCCCGGCCGGTATTCTTTTTCGTGAACCGCGCCAGGTTCCGGTCCGGGGTCATCAGGATCCGGCGGGACCGGTCCACCGACCCGGCCACCTGGACCGCGTTCGCCGAGGTGCAGCAGAGATCGCTTTCGGCCTTTACCGCCGCGGTGGTGTTGACATAGCTGATCACGACGGCGTCGGGCATCTCCCTTTTTTTTTCGATCAACTGCCGTGCCGTGATCATATCGGCCATGGGGCATCCGGCGTTCTGAACAGGCAGGATGACCTTCTTGTCCGGACAGAGGATCGACGCGGTTTCGGCCATAAAATGAACCCCGCAGAAAATGATCATCTCCGCCTCCGTTCGGGCCGCCCTGATGGAGAGTTCAAGGGAATCCCCGCAGAGATCGGCGATATCCTGCACCTCGGGCCGCTGGTAATTATGGGCCAGCAAAATGGCGTTTCGTTCCTTGAGGAGCCGCCGGATCTCCGCCTGCAATGTATTTTTCGCCATATTCCTCTCCCTCTTCCGTCCTCCGTCCTCCTCCCGCCGGGGGCTTGCACCTTTTTCCCTTCTGTCGTATCCTTCGGCCGCCCTCAATCCGGACGGGACAAAGCCTTTTTGGTTTCGTATAATGAACTTTTTCACAATAAGCAAGCGGTTAAAGCGGGAACCATGAAAACGGCGCGGGAAATCATTGAGGCGGAAATCCGCACGCGGCTGGAAAACTTCCGGAACAGCCTGGCGGAAAACGGGGTGGACGGCGCCCTCATCGTCCAGAAAACCGATCTCTATTACCTCTCGGGCACGGATCAGGACGCCCACCTGTGGGTCCCGGCGGATGGGGATCCCCTGCTCATGGTGCGCAAAAGCCTGCAGCGGGCCGGGGAGGATTCTCCCATCCGCGACATCGTATCCCTGGGCGCTTTTTCGGAACTCCCCGGCAGGATCGAAGGACATTCCAGCCGCGCGCCCGCCACTCTTGGGCTCGAGATGGATGTCCTGCCCGCGAAGTTTTACCTGGCCTACCGGCGCCTTTTTCCCGATGCCCGCATGGTGGACATCTCGACCCTGATCCGGGGCGTCCGCATGATAAAATCCGCCCATGAGATTTCCCTCATCACCAAAGCCGCCCGCGTCGCGGACCGCATGTACGAGGAGATCCCCCGTCTGCTGTCGGCGTCACGGACCGAAACGGAACTGGCCCTGAGAATCGAGGCCTTTTACCGGGGGCGGGGACATCCGGGCTTCGTCCGGACCCGGGGCTTCAATATGGAATGCCTCTACGGGCAGGTCATGTCCGGGAAGCAGGGCGCCGTTCCGAGCAATTCACCGGGGCCCACCGGCGGCACGGGGCTGGGGGCGTTCTACTCCCAGAGCGCGGGGCGGGCGAGAATCGGAAACAACGAACCCATCTTCGTGGATTACGCCGCCAACGTGGAGGGGTATATCGCGGACCAGGCGAGAATCTTCTCCCGCGGGGATCTTGAGGGAGATTTTCACCGCGCCCACGATACCATGCTGGAAATCCAGGCGGCCGTTGCCGAAAAGGCCCGGCCCGGGACCCGGGCCGGGGACCTCTATTCCCTGGCCGTGGACATGGCCGAAAAGGCCGGACTGGCGGAGGGGTTCATGGGATATCCGGATCCGGTCCCGTTCGTGGCCCACGGCGTGGGGCTCGACATCGATGAATGGCCTGTCATCGGGCGCGAGAACGGCACCCTTCTCCGGGAAGGGATGGTGATCGCCCTGGAACCCAAGTTCATATTCCCGGGGCGGGGCGTGGTGGGGATCGAAAACACCTGGGTGGTGACCGAACACGGCCTGAAACGGCTGAACCGGTTCCCGGACAGAATTTTCATCTGCTGACAGGACG
>CAZCVB010000037.1:9885-13918 GCA_964501805.1 uncultured Desulfobacteraceae bacterium
CCCTGCATCTTCGGTAAACCCGGGAATCGCCCGAATGAACTACCCCGCCGCAAGCAACGGGGTACCATCAAAAGCATTGAACGCCCCAATGGACGGGGAACACAACCCTTGTCCGCCTCCGGCGGATTCAGATCGAATAATAATGAGGAGTGAATACCCAATGAAACATGTCATCAGGCTCAAGATCAACGGAGATGTCCATGAACTGGCGGTCGATCCCTGGCGCACCCTGAACGAGGTCCTGAGGGAAGACCTCGACCTGACCGGGACCAAACTGGGATGCGGGTCCGGAGACTGCGGCGCCTGCACGGTCCTGCTCAACGGCAGGAGCGTGAGTTCCTGCCTGACCCTTGCCGTTGAGGCCGACGGCGGCGAGATCACCACTGTGGAGGGTCTGGCCCCGTCCGGGGACACGCTTCACCCCATCCAGGAAGCATTTATCGAAAAAGGGGCCATCCAGTGCGGGTTCTGCACCGGCGGCATGGAACTCTCCGCCCTCTATCTCCTGAACCGGAATCCCTCCCCCGGGGAGGAGGACATCCGGGCCGCCCTGTCCGGGAATCTCTGCCGGTGCACGGGATACAACAAGATCGTCGAGGCCATCGCCGCGGCAGCGGACAGGATGAAAAAGGAGTTTTGACATGACACTTTCAAGATTTGCATATGCCGCGCCCCGCACCCTGAAGGAGGCCTGCCGCCTGCTGGAAGAAAAGGGCGATGATGCCTGCCTGCTGGCGGGCGGCACCGACCTCATGGTGAAGATAGGGCACGGCCGGGCGCGTCCCGGGACCGTGATCGGCCTTAAACGGATCGCCGGGCTGGACCGGATATCCTTTGACAGGAAGAAGGGGCTCACCATCGGCGCCACCGCCCTGCTGGCCGATGTGGCCGCGCATCCCGCCGTCCTGAAGACCTATCCGGCCGTCGCCCATGCGGCCGGTGAAACGGCCAACGTGCAGATCCGGAACATGGGCACTGTGGCCGGCAACCTGTGCAACGCGGCCCCTTCGGCGGACAACGCCCCGACGCTCCTTGCCATGGGCGCGGTGGTGACGCTGGTGAGTGCGAAAGGGGAACGCCGGCTTCCGCTGGATCAATTTTTCAAGGGACCCGGTATGACCGCCATTTTACCGGGAGAGATCATGACCGCCATATTCGTTCCCCTGCCGCCCCCCGGGTCCGGGACCTCCTACCAGCATATCTCCGCCCGCGGCAAGGTGGATATCTCGGCTGTGGGCGTCGGCGTCATGGTCACGATGAAAGGCCGGAAATGCCTGGAAGCGCGGATCTTCCTGGGGGCCGTGGGTCCCACGCCTCTCCGGGCGGTCCGGGCGGAAAAGACGCTTTGCGGCGAGAGGGTCACGCCCGCCCTGATGGATGCGGCGGGCCTTGCGGCGGCAAAGGAGGCCCGGCCCATCTCCGATGTGAGGGCCAGTGCGGCATACCGCAGGAAAATGGTGGCGGTCCTGACGCGACGCGCGGTAGCGGAGGCCGTGGACCGGGCATCCAAAAAACGGAGATAGGCCCGCGGGGGAGGCGCGCATTGCCGCCGGCCGGGTTTCCCTCTCCCGGAAGGAACCGGCCGTTTCGGGGCAACGTGGAATTTTCAAAATCCGATTCCGTACAGACAGAAGTGAGGAAGGATCAGCCATGAACCAGTTCACCATCGTGGGAAAGAGTGTCCCCAGGACAGACGCCCGGGCCAAGGCCACGGGCGCCGCCGTATACACCGATGATATCAAGCTGCCGGGTATGCTCCACGGCGCGCTTCTGCGGAGCCCGGTGCCCCATGCCCGGATCGCCCACATTGACGTGAAAAAGGCCCGGGCCCTCCCCGGCGTCAAGTGTGTGATCACAGGCGAGGACACCCCGAAGATAAAGTACGGCAACTGGCGCCTGTTTCCGGCGACCCAGGATGAGTTCCCCCTGGCCGTGGACAGGGTCCGCTTCATCGGCGACGAGGTGGCCGCCGTGGCCGCCGTCGACAGGGACACGGCCCGGGAGGCCCTGGAACTGATCCGGGTGGAATACGAGGAGCTGCCCGCTGTTTTCGATATCGCCAGGGCCATCCGAAAAGGCGCTCCGATCCTTCATGAATCCGTGCCCGACAACATCAGCGTCAACCGGAAGATCACGTACGGAAATATCCGGGAGGGATTCGCCCGGTCCGATTATATCCGAAAAGACACCTTTACGGTGCATGCCGTCAGTCACGCCTACCTGGAACCCTGCTCCTGCATCGCCCGGTGCGACGCCGACGGCCGGATCACGCTCTGGACCTCGACACAGACGCCGTACATCGTCCAGTGTCTCCTGGCATCCACCCTCGGGATGCGGGAAAACGACATCCGGGTCATCAAGCCATGCGTGGGGGGCGGCTTCGGCGGAAAGATGGAACTGCGTCCCTGGGAATTCTGCGCGGCCTTCATGGCCAGGGAAACCGGAAAACCCGTCAAATTCACCCTGACCCGTGAAGAAGAGCTGGCCGCCGGCCGGAGGCGGCATCCCATGAAAATTATCTCCAAGGTGGGATTCAAGAAAGACGGGACCCTTATGGCCAAGGATCTCAAGATCTATCTGGACGGGGGCGCCTACAACGCCATGGGGCCGACAGCCACCTTTTTGTGCGGGAATTTCGGCGCCATGCTGTACCGCTATCCCAATTATCGTTTTCTGGGCCGGCATGTCTACACCAACAAACCGCCGGCCAGCGCCATGCGGGGATTCGGGGCACCCCAGTCCCTGTTCGCGGCGGAGACGCAGATGAACATGGCGGCCGAAGAGCTGGGCATCGATCCCATCGATCTCAGGATCAAGAACGCCATGGTCACGGGAGATGAAATCCCGGACGTGGCCGTCATCTCCAGTTGCGGGTTCATCGAATCCCTGAAAGAAGTCGCCAGGATGAGCAACTGGAAGCGAAAGCGAAAGGCCCTGAAGCCCGGTCACGGCATCGGGGTGGGGTGTTACAGCTTCATTTCGGGCGGCGTTTTCAACTGGTTCAACACCCAGTACCCCTTCTCCGCCGCCGAAGTGCGGGCCTTTGCCGACGGCACCGTCCATCTCCTGACCATGGCGTCGGACATCGGCCAGGGTTCCGACACGGTCCTGAAACAGATCCTGGCCGAAGAACTGGGGCTCGCCATGGAAGACATCCGGATCACATCGGCGGACACGGCCATGACGCCCCAGGCCGACCTGGGGTCATGGGGGAGCCGCGTGACCCTCATGAACGGGAACGCCATTATCGAGGCCGCCGGGAAGATCAAGGAAAAACTCTTTGGCGCGCTCTCGGCCCGGTTCAACCTGAACGTCATCTACGACATGGAATGCAAAAACGGCAGGGTTCAGGCCAAGGGCCGCCCGGACCGCTCCATGTCCTTCGGCGAAGCCGTCGCCATGGTCCAGAAGGCCAACCGGGGGGAACCCCTGGTGGCGCGCGGAGCCTACACGCCCAGGGGAAAGGGGCTGGTGACGCCGGCCTTCAGCTTCGGGGCCCAGGTGGCGGAGGTGGCGGTGGACCGGGAAACAGGGCTCGTAAAGGTCGAAAAGATGTGGACGGCCCACGACTGCGGCACCGTCATCAACCACACCTCCGTGGAGGGCCAGTTGGAAGGGTCCATTCACATGGGCCTGGGATACGCCCTGTCCGAGCAGTTCGTGATCAAGAACGGGAAGACGCTCAACACCACATTCCTGGACTACAAGATTCCCAGCGCCCTCGACATGCCGCCCGGCGAGTCGGTCACCATCGAGACCTATGAACCGGAAGGCCCCATGGGCGCCAAGGAGGCGGGAGAGGGCCTTGCCTCACCCACGGCCCCCGCCATTGCCGAGGCGGTTTATCACGCCACGGGCTACCGGTGCAAGGACCTCCCCATCACCCCGGAAAAAATTCTCAAGGGAATGGAAGCCGGGAAATAGCCCGGGGCTTTCCCTGAGAAATTCCCGGTCGAGGTCTGCGGCAATTTTTCTCAACGGTCGCCGCGCCAGGCCGGAGGGGCCGGGGGTTGTTTTTAAACGCTCATGCTGA
>CAZCVB010000038.1:0-13709 GCA_964501805.1 uncultured Desulfobacteraceae bacterium
GAGACGGGTGATCCGCCGGGCGGTTACACGGAGGAACCGGAAGGCGATGATACAGACAGGATAAACTCACGGACCCGGCGGGAAAACGCACGGGGCGCCTCTATCATGGCGAAATGCCCGACCCCGGGCAGCAAAGCCAGCCGGCTCCCCCTGATGGCCTCGTGGAGGGAGCGGGAAAGGGCCGGCGGCGTCAACCGGTCTTTTTCACCGCACACGATGAGACACGGAAGGCGCAGGCGGTCCAGGTCTTTTCTTCGATCAAACCGGTCGCACGCCCTGAAATCGGCAATGACCGTCTCCCGGCCCGCCGATTTCATCAGCCGGGCGCCCTCACGGATCATTTCGGAATCGGCACCGGGACCGTAGCCGTATCCGACAAGGCGGTCGACGGTCTCTTCGAACCGGGTGTTGAATCCCTCGAAAAACGCCGGCGAGACGCTCAGGACCGGGCCGGTTCCGGCAAGGATGAGCCCCCTCACGCGGCGGGGATCGGCAAGGGCCGTCTCCAGGACGATTCCGCCGCCCATGGAATGTCCCATCAGGAACACCGGGTCCGGAAACGCGGCGGCCAGGACATCCGACAGCCAGAGGGCATATCCCTCGAGGGTCTGCGGAACCTTACCGGCGGTCCCGCCGTGCCCCGGAAGATCCAGGGCCACGGCATTCACCGAATCTTCCATCAAACGGACCTGGCCCTGCCACAGCCGGCCGCACCCCCCGGCCCCGTGGATCATGACGAGGGACGGTCGGGAGGGGATCGGGGCCCCGGACCCGCGGACGAACCCCACCGACATCTCCTTCAGCCTGTCAGGATCCATTCCCGTCCCTTTCCATGCCGCCGCGCCATGCGTCCTGCGAACGAAAATTCCATCGGCCGCAACAGGCCCCTACCACCGGACCAGCGCGCTGCCCCACGTCAGGCCGCCTCCGAACACCGGCAGGCAGACCAGGTGACCGTCCCGGATGCTTCCGTCCCGGACGGCCTCGTCAAAGGCGATGGCGCACGAGGCGGAAGAAATGTTTCCATACTTGGGCAGGGTAAAATACCACTTTTCCATGGGGATCTTCAGCATCTTGGAGATGGACTGGAACATGCGCAGGTTGGCCTGATGCGGGACGAACCAGTCGATGTCCTCCACCGCGACATTGTTGTGCCGGGTCCCTTCCTTGATGGAATCGATGAAATGCCTCACCGCCACCCGGAAACTGGCGTTGGCCTCGATCATGTTCAGCGTGTGGAGCCCCTTGTCCACGCTTTCGTGGGAGATCGGGGTGGTCCGGGACCCGCCGCCGGGCATCAGGAGGTCCCTGCCGTTCTCGCCGTCCGAGTGGATGTGCGTGGAGAGGATTTCGTGCCCTTCATCCCCCAGGGTAAGCACCGCGGCCCCGGCCCCGTCCCCCCACAGGATACAGGTGGTCCGGTCGGTCCAGTCCAGGGTCCGGGTCATGATCTCCGAGGCCACCACCAGCACGTGTTTCCACGTGCGGTTCCTGAGGTATTGCTCCGCCACGTTCAGGGCGAAGATGAAACCGGAACAGGCCGCCGTCACGTCGAAGGTCACGGCCTGGGGCGCGTCCAGCTTGGACTGGAGCCAGTTGGCGCCGGACGGACAGCAGGTGTCCGGCGTAATGGTGGCCATGATGATGAGATCCAAGTCCTTCGGGGTCATCCCGGCCATGTCCAGGGCACTGAGGGACGCCTCCCGCGCGAGGTCGGACGCCGTGACATCCGGTGCCGCCATCCGCCGCTCCCGGACGCCCGTCCGCTGGACGATCCATTCGTCCGTGGTGTCCAGTCCCATCTTCTGCAGGTCGAAATTGGTCAACACCTTGGGCGGCACATACGACCCGGTTCCCAGGATTCTGATCGATTCCATGTCCTATTCATTCTCCACGGATATGCCCAGTTCTTTTTCCTTTTTCGCCACCGCGAGCCGGGTCTTGATCACCGTATCCGGGATCAGGCTCATGGAATCGATGCCGCACTCCACCAGGAATTCCGCGAAATCCGGGAAATCGCTGGGCGCCTGGCCACAGATGCCGATTTTCCGCCCCTTCTTTTTGGCCACGTCGATGACCTGGCGGATCAACCGCTTTACCGCGTCGTTTCTCTCGTCGTAGATATGGGAGACCAGCGAGGAATCCCGGTCCAGTCCCAGCGTCAACTGGGTCAGGTCGTTGGAACCGATGGAGAATCCGTCGAATATCTCGGCGAACTGGTCCGCGCAGATCACATTGCTCGGGATCTCGCACATCACGTAGATCTCGAGGTCGTCTTCTCCCTGGACCAGCCCGAATTTCTTCATGGTCTCGATCACCTTTCTTCCTTCATCCGGCGTCCGGCAGAAAGGGATCATGGCCTTGATGTTGGTCAGCCCCACCTCGCTCCGGGCCTTGTGGAGGGCGAGGCATTCCAGTTCAAAGGCATGGATGAACGTCTCGTCATAATACCGTGAGGCCCCCCGCCATCCGATCATCGGGTTGCTCTCTTTTGGCTCGTAAAGGAACCCGCCCAGCAGGTTCTCATATTCGTTGGTCTTGAAATCGGACAGACGCACGATCACGTCGTTGGGGAAAAATCCGGCCGCGATGCGGCTGATCCCTTCCGCCAGCTTGTCGATGAAAAACTGCCGCTTGTCATCGTACACGGCGGTGATCTCGTCGATCTTGTACACCGCCCCGGCGATCTTCTGGTCCGTCCTGGCCCTCTCTTTCAGGTTGTCGTACTCGAGCAGGGCGAGCGGATGGATGCCGATATGGGAATTGATGATGAACTCTTCCCTGGCCAGCCCCACACCGTCATTGGGGATCCTTCCCTGTGAAAAGGCCTTTTCCGGAATCCCCACGTTCATCATGATGCGGGTCCGGGTCCGGGGGATCTCGTCCAGGTTGAAGGTCTGCACATCATACTTCAGCAGCCCGTCGTACACGTGCCCCGTTTCACCCTCGCAGCACGAGATGGTCACTTCCTGGCCCGTCTGGATCACCTCGTCGCCGTTACCCGTCCCGATGACGCACGGGATCCCCAGCTCCCTGGAGATGATGGCCGCATGGCAGGTGCGCCCCCCCTTGTTGGTGACGATCGCCGACGCGATCTTCATGATGGGTTCCCAGTCCGGGTCGGTCATGCTGGTGATCAGGACGTCGCCTTCGTTGAACTGCTCCATATCGAGGGCCGACTGGATGACGTTGGCCACTCCCTGTCCCACCTTGGTTCCCACCGCCGTGCCGCTGGCCAGGATCTCTCCCTTTTCCAGGAGGCGGTAGTTCTGGTAGGTGTTCTCATCACCCCGTGAATGGATGGTTTCAGGCCGGGCCTGCACGATGAAAAGTTCGCCGCTCCCCACGTGCTCCCCGTCCCCGTCCTTGGCCCACTCGATGTCCATGGGCTTGAAATACCCGGCCGCCTCGCTGTAATGGTCCTCGATGATGCACGCCCATTCCGCCAGCTTGAGGATCTCGTCGTCTTCCAGCACATAACGGTGCCGCTCGGCCAGGGTCGTGGCGACGTTCTTCACCGTGGCGTCGTCTTCCATGGAATAGACCATCTTGATGTCGCGGTCTCCCACCTTGCGGCTGATGATCGCCCGTTTCCCCTGCTTCAGGGTCGGCTTGAAGACATAATATTCATCCGGGTTGACCGCCCCCTGCACCACGTTCTCTCCCAGGCCGTAGGCGGCAGTGATGAAGACCGCGTCCTGGAACCCGGTCTCCGTGTCAATGGAGAACATGACCCCTGAATACGCGGAATCGCTTCGCACCATCTTCTGTACGGCGATGGAAAGGGAGACGTCGAACTGGCCGAATCCCTTGTCATGGCGATAGGAGATGGCACGGTTGGTGAAAAGGCTGGCAAAACACTTCCGGCAGGCGTCCAGGACGCTCAACCGGCCCCGGATGTTCAGAAAGGTGTCCTGCTGGCCCGCGAAAGAGGCGTCGGGCAGGTCCTCGGCCGTGGCCGACGAGCGGATCGCCACGTCCACATTCGCGTCTCCCCCCTTCCCGGGAAATTCGGCGGCAAGCTTGTCATAGGCCGTGTAGATGGCCTGGACCAGGTCGGGAGGGATTTCCGCGTGGGTGATGACCTCGCGGATCTGCCTCCCTTTTCTCATGAGTCCTTCCAGGTCGTGGGTATCCAGGTCCTTGAGGATCTTCTTGATGGCGTCCTCGATACCGGCATATTTCAGGAAATAACGGTAGGCGTAGGCGGTGATGGCAAAGCCGTTGGGCACGTTGATACCCTTGCCCTGGAGCTGCTGGTACATCTCTCCGAGCGAGGCGTTTTTGCCGCCCACCAGGGGGACGTCGGATATCCCGATTTCGTTAAACCAAAGGATCAATTTTTTCTCATTCTGTGTGGCCATCGCCCGTCTCCTCCGTTAAACCTTGAAACCCGATCCCCTGTGCCGCCGGGTCCCCGCGGGTCCGGCCGCGGCCCATGTCGCCATCGGGATCCCTTCCCTGCCGGGTTTTCACCTTCCCCTAAGGCAAGAAGCGATGGCGGCGGCATTGCTTCGTTAATTTTTACAACCGGTTACAGCCAATAATCCCCGCAGGGCAAATCCTGTTGTGCCGGGAATAAAAAGGTGTATACAATTACCATCAATGTAATTTATTGTCAATTCGCAAAATTTGTTCTAAAGGGATGGGGTCACCCGGTTTTCCGGGTAAAACCATGCCGGACGGCAGAGGTCGCGGACGGCAAAAGACAGGAGCGGGAAATGAAGCCGAAAGAACCGGACACCATCTACCTGGACCACAACGCCACCACGCCGCCGGCCCAGGAGGCCGTGGCCGCCATGATGCCGTTCATGAAAGAGGACTTCGGCAACCCGTCCAGCGGGTATGACCTGGGCGCGCGGGCCCGCCGCGGCGTGGAAACCGCCCGGCACGAGGCGGCCGCCCTCCTGGGCGCCCGGGATGACGAGATCATCTTCACCTCCGGCGGGACCGAATCCAACAACATGGTCCTGAAAGGCGTGATCGACTTCCGGACCCCCGGGAGATACCATATCATCACCTGCGCGGTGGAGCATCCCGCCATTCTCAACCCGGCGATGTTCCTCGTGGAGATGGGGGTAAAGGTCACGGTTCTGCCGGTTGACGGCAGGGGACAGGTGTCTCCGGAGGCGGTCCGGAAGGCCATCCGCCCCGAAACAGCCCTCGTCAGCATCATGCTGGCCAACAACGAGACAGGCACGCTTCAGCCGGTAAAGGCGATCGCCGGCATCGCCGCGGCCCGCGGCGTGCCGGTTCACACGGACGCCTCCCAGGCCGTGGGAAAAATCCCGGTGGACGTAAACGACCTGGGCGTGGACTTTCTGACGCTGGCCGGGCACAAGCTTTACGGCCCCAAGGGAGTGGGTGTCCTGTTCATTCGGAGGGGACGGCGCCTGACGCCCCTCATTCACGGCGCGGCACAGGAGGCCGGACTGCGGGCGGGCACCGAAAACGTGATCCTGGCCGCGGGCCTGGGCGCGGCATGCCGGGTCGCCCGGGAGCGGCTTAACGACGATATGCTGAAGACAGCCTCCATGAGGGACCGGCTGCAGGAACTCCTCTTCGAAGGGATTGAAGGGATCGTTCTGAACGGCCACCCGGAGGAACGCCTCCCCAACACCCTCAATGTCTCCGTTCCCGGCCTGGAGGGAGGGCGTATTCTTGAAGGACTGCCCGGCCTCAAGGCCTCCACCGGGGCCGCGTGCCACGACCGGACCGTCAAACTCTCCCACGTGCTGGCGGCCATGAACGTTCCGCCGGAAATCGGGATGGGGGCGCTCCGGCTCACCGTGGGCCGGCTCAATACCATGGAACAGATCGAAACTGCGGCGGAAGGGATCATCCGCCGGGTAAACCGCATGCGGGGCTCGTCTCTCCGCTGACCGGCCGGCGGCGGCCGTTTCCGGCGGTCACCGGCACTTCACGAGGATCAAAGATATGGAAAAACCGGCCCTCCTTATTATCGACATGCTGAAGGACACATTTGATGAACGCCACGGATTTCCCATCACCCCTTACGCGCGGAAGATCATCCCGTCCATCAACGGGATGATCCGCGTTTTCAGGGAAGGCGGGTGGCCCGTGGTCTTCTCAACGGACGCCTTTCACGAGGACGACTTCATCTTTACGGGACGGATGAAACCCCATTCCCTGGCAGGGACCGAAGGCGCCGAGGTGATCGACGAACTGGACCGTGAACCGGGAGACCTGTGGCTTCCCAAGCCCCGGTTCTCCGCGTTTTTCAAGACCGGGTTAGAAGACTGGCTGCGGGAGAGGGGCGTGACCCTGTGCGCGGTCTGCGGCATCGCCACCAACTTCTGCGTCCTCACCACGGTGATGGACGCCCTGTGCCATGATTTCAAGGCGGTCCTCCTGGAAGACTGCACCGCCGCGTTCCAGGAACGGATCCATGAACAGGTGCTCGACATCTACCGCCGCAACCCCCTGTACCCGCTGTTCAGGGTGGAGACATCCGGTGAACTGGCCGAAAATCTGCGGGCGCAATCCGTTAATCAACCGGCGTGAATTTTTCTTTCACCGAGTTGCACACCGGGCAGAAGACATCATACGCCTCGTCCGCCGGATTGGCCGGCGTCCGGTCCGCTGAACCGGCGCGGCGGCGGGAAAGAATCATGACGCGGAAGGTCTTATGACGCGCCTGGAGCCGAAGCGGGTCACCCTCACGGATGTGACCCTGAGAGAATACGGGCAGAATGTCCGCAGGGACGATCTCCATGTCTTCACGCCCCGATCCCGGGTGGCGATCGCCCTCGGGCTCGCGGACGCGGGATTCAGGGACATGGAGGTCCTCTCGTGCGTCCACCCCGCCGTGGCACCGGCCATGGAAAAGGACGCCCTGAAAACCATTGCCGCCGGGCTCTCCGCGCTCAAGGGCGTGCATATCATCACCCTGGTTCCAAACCGGGCCGGCTTCCGGAACTTTCTCGCCTGCGGCCTCGGGCCGGACGGTTGCAACCATACCCTGGGAATGTTTTTTTCAGTGGTGGAGGCCCATAACCGGGCCAACCTGGGGCGGACCATCGGGGAGACCCTGGCCGAGTACCGGGACATCGCGCGGGAGGCCCGGGCCGCGGGGATCCGCATGACGGGATACCTGTCCGCGGCCCTGGGATTCCGGGAGCCCGGCGGCACACTCATCCGGCCCGCCGTGACCACGGTCAACGAATACGCGGAAATCCTCTTCGGTTTCGGGGTTCGGACGGTTACCCTTTCCGATCTGCAGGGGGTGGCGGACCCGCAGGAGACGAAACGATTTTTCGAAACCCTGCTGAACCTTCGGAAAGGGGAAGACACCCGCCGCCTCGGCTTTCATCCGCATCATGTTTCGGGACGGGCCGCCGTCGACAACAGCGCCGCGGCTTACGCCGCCGGGATCCGCAGGTTCGACGCCTCCCTTGGCGGCACCGGCGGGTGCGTCACCGGGGCCCCCGGAAATCAGCCCATGGAGGGGCTGGTTCGCCGGTTCCACGCGGCCGGGATTGAAACGGGTATCGACGAAAAAAAGGTCAGGGACCTTTCCGCGGCGGTGCGCAGGATATGGTACGACAGGATTCCCGCCGGATGACACGCCGCCCCCTTTTTTCTTGACGCACCCATGGATTCGTCCATATTGATGAAATGAGATGTAAAAATACCGCCCCTTCGGTCCAGGCCGTTCCCCGAAGGCCTGGTGGTGCAAAACACTGCGCAGGAAAACGGTTGCGCCCCACCCGGATGGTCCAGAAACCCAGCGGAAAGCGGAATGCTCAGAAGGTTCAGCCTTTACGGCTTTCTCAAAAACCAGCAGTACTATGACTATTTCCTGATCCTGGCGTTCAGGCAGATGGGGCTCTCCTATTTCCTCATCGGGGTCCTCGTGGCCTTCCGGGAAATCACGGTCAATTTCATGGAGATCCCCAGCGGCGCCATCGCGGACCTGACCGGCCGGCGCCGGTCCATGATCTTCAGCTTCGTCGCGTACATCATCAGTTTCCTGACCTTCGGCCTGGCGGGAACGGCCGCCATGAAGGGAGCGATTTCGGAATACGGGCTGATCCCGCTGCTCTTTCTGGCCATGTTCTTTTTCGCCGCGGGCGACGCCTTCCGGACCGGCACCCACAAGGCCATGATCTTCACCTGGCTCTATCTCCAGGGCCGCACGGATGAGCGGACGCGCGTGTACGGGTACACCCGTTCGTGGAGCAAGATCGGTTCCGCCGTGTCCGTTCTTCTCGCGTGCGGTTTCGTCTTCGCCACCCGGAACTATATCTACGTCTTTTTCTTCGCCATCATCCCGTACGTCCTGAACATCATCAATTTTCTGGGATATCCGAAGACGCTGGACGGCGACAGCAGGGAAAGGACCTCTTTGAGGGAGATGACGCACCACCTCAGGGAAACCCTGGCCCTTGCCGTAGGGCGGCCGGAGCTCCGGCGGCTGATGCTGGAATCCATGGGATTCGAGGGATTTTTCAAGGCGTCCAAGGATTACCTCCAGCCGATCCTCAAGGCGGCGGCGGTGCCCCTGGCGGCCGGACTGTTTACGGATGTCTCCCTCACCGTTGAACAGAAGTCGGTGGTCCTCATCGGTCCCGTGTTCTTCGTGCTCTTCATCCTCTCCGCCGCGGCCAGCCGGAACGCCTATCTCCTGGTGCCCCGCCCGGGGAGGGAGGACCGCGCCGCCCGGATGCTGTGGGGCGTCACGTTTCTGGTCTTCCTGTGCCTGCTCCCGGCGCTGTGGTTCCGCGTTTACTGGGTCATGATCGCCGGGTTCGTGGTTCTTTACGTGCTCCAGAACCTGTGGCGGCCCCTCCTGATCAGCCGCATCGACGCCCGGGGAGAAAAGGAGAAGGGCGCCACCGTGCTGTCCGTGGAGTCGCAGGCGAAGAGCCTGGCGACCATGCTCATGGCGCCGCTCCTGGGCTGGTTCATCGACCGGGCCAGGGACCACCACGTCGGGATCGGCGAATTCTGGCCCATCGGGATCATGGGGGCCGTGATCGCCCTCGGATTCTTTCTGACCGCCGCCGAAAAAAACCCTCTCCCCGGCGGGACCGGAAAGAGGGTTGATTCCTGACGGTTTCGCGGCTACTTTCTCACCAGCCGCTCATCCGGGACTTCCGCCCTGTCCGGCCAGTCCTCCGGGATGTTCTGACCGGGCTTCTCACCGAATTTTTCCTTGAGTGCCCGTAACCGGGGCCGCTTGAACTCCTCCCGGGGCTCCTTCGGGATCCGGCCGTTGAGAATGGCCTCCGAACGCAACCGCCTCCCCGCGGTCTTCTCCATCATGGTGCCCAGTTCCAGGATCCGGTCGATGTTGATGCCCCCGATATCGATGCCCATCTCATCCAGCATCACGCACATGTCCTCGAAGGTCACCAGGCCGACCACGTTGGGGTCCCGGTAATAATAGGCGCCCGTCCCGGGGACCGGCGTCCGGTCCAGGAAATTGGCCGGCTGCCCGCCTATGCCGCCGAGACACCCCTCGAAGATGTCGATCCCCGCCTGCAGGGCGGCCAGGACGTTTGCCAGGCCCCATCCCCGGGTTACGTGGAAATGGCCCACGTGGAGGTCCGGGTTGGGGATTTCATCCAGGATCATGGAAAAATAGCGGTACACCTGGTCCGGCGGCGCGGAGCCGTCGTGATCCGCGTGTTCGATATCGTCCGCGCCGATACTGAGCCACCGTTTGGTGAACTCAACGGCATCCTCCAATTTCGTTGGCCCGGAGATGGGACTCCCCCAGATGGTGCTCACGGTTCCGCACATCTTGATGCCGGCGTCCTTGCATTTTTTGATGCACCGCTCGGCCTCCTTCCAGTAGGCCGGCAGGGTCGTCCCGCTGTTGGCGAAATGGTGCTCCTCGTCGGTGGAAACCATCATCAGGACCCGGTCCGGCCCGCAGCCCTGTTCCTTGAGCCGGATGGCCCGGTCCACAGAGGGTTCCCGGATGGTGATGGCGGTCCACTCGATGTCTTCGGGATTGATGCCCCTCTTGTTGAGCCGTTTTTTGAAGATGTCGTCATGGATCCCCTTCAGCACCTCCTCCGCGTCCCTGAACTGGGGCATGATGCGCGGGTTCCCCAGGTTGGTGGCCTCTATCCGCTTCACGCCCGCAAAGGCCAGCTCCTGGAGATAGTAGATCTTGGCCTCCGTGGGGATCCACGCTTCCTCGTGCTGGAACCCGTCCCGCACGGTGATGTCCCCGAGGCGCACGCGCCTCGGCATCCTCGGATGTACCTTGAACATATCGTGCTCGCTCATGTCCCCCTCCTTGATTTCAGCCGGCGCGCGACGGTCCCCGGGGGAATCCCGCCCCGCGCCGGGATTGAGGTCCTTCTCTTTCCCTATCCCCGGATCGACCGGGGCAGCAGCATCTGGTGATGGGGACAGATGCTGACCGGGTTCTGGTAGCAGCTCCCGGTAAAGGCCTTCAGGTATTCCCTGAGGCCGGCCATGGAAACGATTTCATCCACAAAACCGACCTTGGCGCAATAGGCGGGCCTGGACTGGTCATGGTACTGCCGGGCCAGGGCGTTCATCTTCTCGATCACCGGCTCGAGGGGATGCCCGGCGTCCTTTTCCTTGACCAGGCGCCTGGCAAAGGCCGCGGCCGCGGCCGTTTCCCCGTGCATCACGTAGATCTCGGTGGTCCCGACCCCCAGGGTGAAGGCGTTGTTCCGGGTGGCCTGGGGACCTCCCATGATATAATGGGCCGCGGCCGTTCCCTTCCTGAGGACCACGGTCATCATGGGCAGCCGGGAATTCTCGATGGAATAGATCAGGGACTGGCCAAGCCCCAGCAGTTCCGCCTGTTCCGCGATGTCTCCCACGTCGATACCGCTGGTGTCCTGGAACCAGATCATGGGGACCTTGTCCCTCCCGCAGAGGGTCACCAGTTCATTCATCTTGATGAGCCCTTCCCGGTAGAGCTTGCCGCCGATGCCCATGTACTTTCCTTCCGCGTACCCCGGGTAATCCTTCCCCAGAAAGCCCTGGCGATTGGCGATCACGCCCACGAGAAAGCCGTCGATCCTGGCCAGCCCGCAATAGACTTCCGGGCCGTATCCCGGACGGTACTCCATGTGCTCGCTCCTGTCGAACACCCGCGCCAGGACCTGCTCGATACTGTAGGTCCGCTTCTGGTTGACCGGAACGATCAGCTCCAGTTCTTCCGGCGGATAGGCGGGCTCCGCCGGCTCCGCCACCCGGAAGGTGGACGGATCGTACACGGGCATGCCCGCCATGCAGTTGCGGAGGGCCTCCAGCACGCCTTCCTCCGTGTCGAACACCTGTCTCATGAAACCGGTCTTGTCGTGATGGATGCGGACGCCGCCCGGCGGGACCTGCTTGAACTGCCGGGTCGCCTCGATCAGGGCCTCGGCCCCTTCCAGGTCAAAAGACCCTTTCGGGGACATCCCGCTGACGATCCCCCCGCCGCCCACGGCCATGTTGGATTTCTCATGGGCGAAGATGATCGCCGGACTGATGGCATGATATCCGCCGCCGGCCGGGTTGGTGCCGTACATCCCCACGATCACCGGGATCCCCTTTTCGATCAGCTCGGCGTGCCTGAAGAAGGTCCTTCCGCCCGAACGCCGGCCCGCGTAGACCTTTTCCTGTTCCGTCAGTTTGACGCCGCTGCAGTTGAGGATCCAGACCAGGGGAATGTGCAGCCGCTCGGCCATGTCCTGGGCCCTGAAAATATGTTCCTGCTGGCCCGGGATCCACGCACCGGCCAGGACCTTGTTGTCCGAGGCGATGATGGACGCGTATCTCCCGGATATCTTTCCCAGGCCGGTCACCACGCCCGTGGTTCCCTCCTGGTTGAATGCCGGATCATAAATGCTGTTGAGGGGCAGGAACGTGCCGGGATCCACCAGGTGGTCGATCCGCTGCCATGCCGTCAACTGGCCCCGCTGGTTGATCTTCTCCGCCGGAAGACCCGCCGATTTCACCTTTTCCCGGGCCGCCTCGACGGCTTCGTATTCTTTCGCCATGGCAGCGGCGTTTTCCTCGCCCTGCTTGCGCTCGTTCTCCCTGAGCTCTTTTCCGATGGGGTTCATTTTTTCGAAATACTGTCTCATGCTACGAATCCTCCCTGTAATCAGCTACCGTTTGTTCAAGTGTCGCCACCAGGCCCCTGCGGAATCTCGCGTCCCGGTAAAGGCCGGCGTCCGCTTTCATCTCTCTTTCCACAAATTCAAACTCGTCAAAGGCCGCCGCATCGAATCCGTCCAGCAGCCGGTTCAGCGCCGCGATGGACTGGGGCGCCAGGGGCCGCCCCAGCCGGGCGATGTCGTCCTTCACGTCCCTGAGCCGCTTTCCCCGGATATGGGCATAGTTTTCCGGGTTGCTCCGCGCGGCCACCTGTCGAGAGATCTCTTCTTCCGTGGACAGGAGGCGGCGATCCGCCGCTTCCACCGACGGAATTTCATCGGCCGGACACACGGCGAGGGCCAGGGCCCGGGGAAGAAGCAGACGGCCCGTATCCCGGTCATGGGCGGCCAGGGCCTCGAGGTAGGCCGCCCTGTCGGCTGCGGCGTCCCCGGTTCTGGGCCGCCGGGGAAACGGAAACGGGACCTCCACCACCTCGTTGTAGATGCCGACGGCCTTCAGGTCCTCCGCTTTCACCTCGGTCGACGTCTTGGCCATGAAAGCGGCGTTCAGGGGCCCGGCCTTGACCAGGGCCCGGGCGATTCCGCCCCAGCCGGGAATCAGGCCGATCATGGCCTCGCTGAAACACATCCCGCTCCTGGAATCTCCCACAAGGACGTCGGCCATGAGAGGAATCTCCGCCGATCCCCCGAACCGCGTTCCCCCGCCGCAGACCGCCACGACCCGCATGTGGCGGGCGATCTTCCGGACCTTTCCGTGAAGGGCGATCCCTTTTTCCAGCCGCCTGTCGGCCCAGTCGAAGAGCCGGTCGATTTCCTCCGGGGACGCGCCCTCGGCCGTCAGCGCCTTTTTTTTCTCCAGGGTGCGATCGAGTTTTTCCAGGCTCTCCTTCAGGTCGCCTCCCGCGTGAACCGGGTCATTGGCCCCGTAAAGGAGGAGAAACGCCAGGTCTTCCTTTTGTTCAAAGACCCTGTCGAGGCCGCTCAGGTAGGCGTCGAGCCCGGGATTCCCCACCTGGTGGACCGGCGGGTTGTAATACGTAAGAAGGGCGCCCGTCTTCCCCCGGTACGAGACCCGGTCGATCATCAAATAGGCCTTTTCACCGGACCACTCGTAGAGGCTCCCGAGATGCCGGTATTCTTCGAACTGGCCGGAGCGAACCAGCCGGACAGGTCCTTTCATCGTGTCTCCTCCCCATGATCTGTCGCCGATCACGCCTTCCGCGTCGGCATCATTTCCATCCCCCCCTTTGCGCCGCATCAGGAAGAACCCGGGGGCTTCCCTGAGGAAGTTCCCGGCTGATGACTGAAAGAGCCTCCGGCAACGGCCTGCTGGACACGGACGGAGGGGATGGGGTTGTTTTTAAACAGTCCTGCCGATAGCTGCGGGAACCCCGGCAGTGGCCTTGGGGAAGCGGTGGTTCCGTAAAACAAACGCGAGACGGTTATCCCGGCAAACCCGGCATATCCTGCTTGATTCCCCGCATAGATCCCGTCAGGCCGCTGTGACCTTTTTTATACAACAAAAAGAATTCAAAGATCAAGGAACATCCGCAGCTTTTGGCCCTCCCCTCCCCAAGAGGCGCTCCGGTG